>NZ_PDEL01000020.1:0-100601 GCF_002556465.1 Klebsiella sp. MBT K-1
GCCCGGACACGGCATCCGGACCGCCATCAGAGAGAACTGGCCGGTTCTTTCTGACGGGTTAATCATACAAGCCCGGACAGGTGCGCAGCACCGCCTCCGGGAAGCAGCTTCCCTTTTCACCCCCACACGCTCATCACCAGCAGGACGGCAATCAGCAATAGCGGATAAATTCGCACATGCCAGCGATCCGGTAAACGCGCCAGCCAGCGGGAGGCGATTTTTAATCCCAGCCAGCTTCCCGCCACCAGCTGCGCCGCCGCCGACAGCCAGATATTGCCGACAAATCCAGCCGGCAGCGCCACCGGCGACAGCCACGCCATCACCAGCCAGGTGAGCGTCGCCGTTGCCGCCAGCGGCAGCGTCAGGAGGTTGGCCATCGCCGCTGCTTCAGACATCAGCACGCCGCGACGGCGCATCAGAGGAACCGTCATCACGCTTCCTCCGACGCCGAGAAAAGAGGCGATCAGGCCAATGACGCCCCCTACCGTCAGCTCATGGGGCGCCGTCGGCACCACCCGGCTGGACGGCGGCGTCATAAATCCGGCGCGAAGGTAGCAATCGATAATGGTCGCCAGCAGGTAGATAACGAACAGCCAGCGGATCCACTCGCCGCTCACCTGAAGCGCCAGCAGCGCGCCGGCGATACCGCCAACGGCAATACCGGTGAGCATAGCCCACAGACGACGCCAGCTCAGGGTGCCGGTACGCACGTGCCGCCAGGTCGCCAGCAGCGCGGAACAGAGCATTACCAGCGCCGAAGTGGCGACGGCGATCTGCATCGCCTGTTGCCCGACGGCGCTTTGCGCTCCCCACCCGCTGGTTGCCAGTAAATAGAGCAGCGGGACGGTAACGAAACCGCCGCCGAAGCCAAAGAGCCAGGTCGTGATGCCGGAAAGTATGCCGCACAGAAAAAGCCAGTCGCTCATTGGAACGCCTCCACAAAAGGAGGTAACGATATAGAATAAGGCTATGGCCGGCTTACGCTTTAAAGCCAATTTATTACGAATTTCAGCCAGGGCTACACTTATGCGCAACGTTGCGATTAATGACGTCGACCATCTTCCTCGCCCGGTACTGGCGCTGGGTAGCGACTATCCGCCCAATACGCTGCTGGAGCGCCACAGCCACCGCCGGGCGCAGTTTCTGTACGCCATGCACGGATTAATGAAGGTCGAAACCGATGACGGCCAGTGGCTGGTGCCGCCGTTCAGCGGAGTCTGGATCCCGGCGACGAAACCGCATCGCGTCTGGATGCCCGGCGTCAGCACCCACAGCCTGTATATTGACGCGCGGGACGCCCCGCGGGAAAGCGAGCGCTGCGAGGTCTTACAGGTCTCCCCGCTGATCCATCAACTGCTGCTGGCCGCCTGTCGGCTACCGCTGCTGTATGAAGAGAGCGGGCGCGATGCCGCCCTGATTACGCTGCTGCTCCATGAACTGCGCGCCGCCGCGCCGCTGCCGATGTTTACGCCGCTTCCGCAGAATAGCCGCCTCGCCGCGCTATGCGCCGATTTTCAGCGCCAGCCGAGCATCCGCAGTACGCCGCAGCAGTGGGCGCAAAAGCTGAGTAAAAGCGTACGCACGTTTAATCGGCTATTTCGCCGCGAGACCGGGATGGCGTTTTGCGACTGGCGCCAGCAGGCATGCCTGATGTACGCCATGACGGCGCTGCGTGAAGGGTGTTCGGTTACCGAAGTCGCGCTAAGTCTGGGCTATGAGTATCCGGCCGCCTTTACCGCGATGTTCCGCAAAGCGATGGGCTATTCGCCGATGGCGTTTATCCGTCAGATAAACGGCGGACCGGCACACGCCAGTCCGCCGTAGTCGCGGATTATCCGGCTGCGCGATTCAGCCAGTCAAACAGCGTGTCCACCGAGAGCTGCGCAGGCGCGCGCAATGCTAGCTGCCCCGGTTTAATCAGCAGCAGCGTCGGCAGGCCGCGCACGCCGAGGTCGCTCGCCAGCGCCTGATGCCGGTCGGCATCCAGATAGCGCGTATCCAGTTGAGCAATTCGCGAGCTGAGTTTTCCCTGCGCCAGCAGCTGCCAGAGCTTGCGGCAGTGCACGCAGCGTTCAGCGCCAACGAACAGCAGCACCGGCCGTTCGCTCTCCAGTTCGCTCGCCGCGCCGATCGGCGTGAACGCGCTTTCCGCGACGCGGAACAGCTTCGGACTGCGGCGCAGGGTATCGTTATCGGTTGCCACGCACAGCGCATCGGCGCTTTTACTGTACGGCTGCACGCCCGCCACCCGGACCACGCTTTGCGCCGGTCCCGCTGCCGCCGCGCCGGGCTGGCGCAGGGTTCGTACATCGACCGCCGCAATCGGCGTCTCCTGCGGCTGCGCCAGCTGCGGGATCCAGCCGTAGGGAATGCGGTAGGCGCGATAGACCATATTGTTGTTCAGCGTCTTACCCCAGAACGGCGAAATATATTCCCAGACAATTTCGTGGTCGCGGGTCACTTCAAAAATGCGCCCGTTCGATCCTTCGTTAATCAGGGTATTGCCGTTTTCCAGGCGCTGCATGTTGCTGATGTACGGACTGTAAAAGCGGTACGAATCGGTCGGCTGCGGTAGATCCGCTTCATAGGGCGAGTAGCGCCATTCGATATCGAGGGTCAGCGGGTTGATCTCCAGGATCCGGGAGTAATCGCGCCAGGCGTTTTTCACCCCGTCCGTCGACGCCGGATTCGGCGCGCCGTATCCCGCCCAGCCGCCGTTATCGAAAATCAGGATATTGCCCGCGCCCGGCAGCCCCTGCGGGATCATATGCGCATGGTGCTGGCCGATGATCCAGCCGATGTGCTTCAGCTCCGGCTTGCTGTAGTCCGGGCCCAGCTGCCAGACGATCTTGCCGCTCTGTTTATCGATAATGGCTATAACGTTGGATTCACGGGCGTCCCAGATAATATTGTCGGGATGAAAACGTTCATCGCCGGCGTCATACCACTTATTCGGCCCCAGCGCCGACATCGAGTTGATATGCATCCAGTCGCCCATTCCGCCGCCGCTGGCGCGCATGTTCGGGTTGTTGTACAGAGCGGTGCGCGCCGCATCGTCAAAGCCTAGTTCGTGAAAATGGTCGCTGCAGCGCCACTCCCACACCACGTTGCCCTGCCAGTCAACTTCAATAATGGTGTCATCCAGCAGCAGCTTGTCGGAGATCGCTTCATTGACCAGATTGGTGTGGGCGAGGATCAGGGTATTGCCGCCATCCACCTGCGGCTCTAGCCCCGGCGCGTAGTAGCCCACCGGGTTGCCCGCACGCTGATAGTCATGATGCGCGCGCGCCATCCAGCGCGTTTCATTGCCCGGATCGCTCACCTGCTCATAGCGATCGAATTTCCAGGTGACGTTGCCTTCCCAGTCCACCTGGATCAGATCGAGCATATCCTGCATGCCGTAGCGCGGGTCGCGCTCGCCGCTATGGCCAAGGATTGCGCCGCCGGGCAGGATTTTATTGGGAAAGCCGTGCAGTTCAGGCCATTCGCGCACCACGCGGCCGTTCATATCCACCAGCACCGCGCCGTGTTCGGTGGCCTGGAAAAGGGTGTAGCCGCTCCAGGCGCGCGGCGGATCGTAGAGGGTGGCGCCGGTCGGATAGACGGAAGGATGTCCCATATATTGCTCCTTAAATAAAAGAATCAGGCAGTGGTAATCAGGTTACGAATCTGGCGGCAGGCGGCGCTAAACGAAGCATCATCGCGCTGGCGCGGATGGGGCAGCGCCAGGCTCACCACTTCCCGTATCCGCCCCGGACGCGGCGAGAGCACAACGACCCGGTCGGCCAGAGCGACGGCCTCTTCCACATCGTGCGTCACCAGCAGCGTGGTGGTTCCCGCGCGCTGGTGGATCTGTAAAAGTTCCTGCTGCAGGGTGTGACGCGTCAGGGCATCCAGCGCGCCGAAAGGCTCATCGAGCATCAGGATCTGCGGACGGGCCACCAGGCCGCGGGCAATGGCCACCCGCTGGGCCATCCCGCCGGAGAGCTGCGCGGGTAGCGCGTTGGCGAATTCGCTGAGCTGCACGCGTTCCAGCATTTCCAGCGCCCGCTGGCGCTTCGCCGCCCGGCTGAGCTTTTCATCCGCCAGACCGAGCATCACGTTGTCGAGCACGTTAAGCCACGGAAACAGCCGCGGCTCCTGAAACACAATGCCGCGCTCTTTGCCCACGCCGGTAACCGGCTCGCCGTTGATGCGAATCTCCCCCTGGGTCGCTGACTCCAGGCCCACCAGCATCCGCAGCAGCGTCGATTTACCGCAGCCGCTGCTGCCCACCAGCGCCACCAGTTCACCGGCGGCGATATCCAGGCTGAAATTCTGTAGCGCCGTTACCTGTTGCCAGGATTTACGCACGTGGCGAAAAGAGACCAGAGTCGAAGAGGTCATAGCTGCTCCTGTTGGCGCCAGCGGGTGACGCGCATTTCCAGTAAACGTCCGGCTTTATCCAGCGCCGCGCCGGTGATACCGACCAGCACCATGCCGCAAAGAATGGTGGGCATATCCAGCAGCTGCTGGGCATTGATCATCAGGCTGCCGATGCCAACGCCGGAGGACATGAAATATTCCGCGCCGATATTGCCAAGCCAGGCGTAAATCAGCGCCAGCCGCAGACCGGCGAAGATCCCCGGCGCCGCGCCGGGAAGAATGACTCTGCGCAGGCGCGCTACTTCACCTAACCGCAGCACTCTGGCGACCTCATCGAGCTGCGGGTTGCGCTGGAGCACGGCCTGCCGGGTGCTAAAAAACATCGGAAAGAACGACGCCAGCGCGATAAAAACGATTTTGCCGCCGTTATCGTTGCCCACCCATGCGGTCAGCAGCGGCAGCCAGGCAAACAGGGCGATATGGCGCAGCACGTTGAGCGTAGGGGTGAAGATTTGCCCGGCGCGCGGGCGCAGCGCCAGCAGCAGTCCGCAGAGCAGGCCCCCCGCAATCCCCAGCACGCCGCCGACAAAGGCCCGCCCGAGGCTTGCCAGCATCGCCGCGGTCAGCTCTCCGCTCAGGGCGCCCTGCATAAAGCGCGTCGCCACCGCCAGCGGCGAAGAGAACAACGCGCCATCGATCCAGCCCCACTGGCTTGCCAACTGCCACAGCGCCAGCAGCACCAGCGGCAGCTGCAGCGCCCGCCAGCTGGCCTGCGGTTTCCACGCCAGGCGTCCGGCGGCTGGCTGCGGCCAGAACACCAGACGGGCACAGGCGCGGTTCGCCGCCCACTCCATCAGCATGCCGCTCAGGCCAACCACCGCGATGGTGACGAAGACGATATCCAACTGAAACAGCTGACGGCCCCAGACCATCAGGTAGCCAATGCCTTCCGAAGAAGCCAGCAGTTCGACAACGATAAGCGATACCCAGGCCTGGGACAGCGCCAGTCGCAGGCCGGTAAACCAGCCCGGCAGGCTGGCCGGGATCACCAACCAGCGCAGCCGCTGCCAGCGGGAAAAGTTCATCACCCTTGCGGCTTCGCTCAGGGTCAGCGGCACGCCGGTCACCGCCTGCTGCGTATTAATGGTCATCGGCACCACGGTGGTTTTGACGATAACCGCCAGCTTGAGGCCGTTATCAATGCCGAACAGCACCATAAACAGCGGGATCCAGCCGAGCGTCGGGATTTGCGCCAGGGCGTAGAACAGCGGCTCCACGCGCTGCGCGGCGGCCGGGACCAGGCCGAACAGCGCGCCGAGCAGCGTGCCGGCAGTGGCCCCCAGCAGCAGGCCAAGCGCCAGATGCTGAAGGCTGAATCCCCACTGCGCCAGCAGGTCGCCACTCAGCAGCGATAGCGCGGTATCGGCAACCACCGACGGCGCGGGCAAAATTTGCTCCGGCATCCATCCTTCGCGAGCGGTGACGTACCACAGCAGCAGCAGTAACGCCGGCAGCAGCCACGGCCAGCCGTTAAGCCTGAAGCCCGGCCTGGCTGGAGCATCGGTTCTTAAGATCATCTGCGACATATCGGTCCACTTTTCGGCAAGTTATGTCGCTATCAAAACGTGACTTCCCCTTCGCCGCCATTGCGTAAGGCGAATAATCCCGATGCATCGAATGCATTTCAGCCTGCCGGGCGCGTGGCGTCTGATTTAGCTTTTTTTCACCCAAGCTTGGCGAATAAAAGCATTTAACACGCGGCCCGTGGGCTCTTTAGGGTGAGAAAAAACTCAAGGGAGCAACACGTTATGATGAAAGCATTTTTTAGCCGCACCTTGCTGGCGCTGGTGGCGGTCATTGGCCTGGCGGCAAGCGCCCAGGCCGAAGCGCTGCGCACTATCCGCATCGGCGTGCCGGACCAGAGCGCGGGCAGTAAACCCTTTATTGAGGGGCCGGTCGGCATGGCGTTTATCCGCCATCAGCTGGAAGAGGTGTTTAAACCGCAGGGCGTGGAAGTACAGTGGCAGTTTTTCAAAGGTGCCGGTCCGGCGGTCAATGAAGCGTTAGCCAACCGCCAGCTGGATTTTGTCTATCTCGGCGATCTGGCGGCGATTATCGGTAAGGCCAATGGCCTGCCGACGCGCCTGCTGCTGGGCAGCCGCGGTTCGGAATCTTATCTGGCGGTGACCAAAGCCTCGGGGATTAAAACCCTGACCGATCTGCAAGGTAAACGAGTGGCGGTTTATCGCGGTACGGCGGACCAGCTGGCCTTTGACCGTGCGCTGCAAAGCGCTGGCCTCAATGAGCGCAGCCTGCAGGTGATCAATCTTGATTGGAATGCCGGCAAAGCGGCGCTGGCGGCCGGTCGCGTCGATGCGGTGTGGGGCGGCGTTTCGCTGCTGGCGCTGCGCGGCGATAAGATTGATGTGGTCGTCAAAAGCGGCGATTCCGGCCGTCAGAACACGACTCAGGCGGGATTCCTCGGCACGCAGACGTTTATTGACGCCTGGCCGCAGGCGACCCAGCAGATTATTAACGTGCTGGTGAAGAACGCCGCGGAAATCAACGACCCGACTAATCGCGACGCCTGGTCCGCCGAGATGGCGCAGCAGAGCCAGATCCCGCAGGCGCTGTTTCTCGAAGAGCTGCAGCCGCAGGATCTGAACTTTACCACCTCGCCGCGTATCGACCCGTTCCTGACCGACAGCTTTAGCAGCAGCGTCGATCAGGCGAAATCAGGACGCCTGATCCGCAGCGCTTTTGACGTCAGCCAGTGGGTGGACGGCCAGTTTGTCGAGCAGGCGCTGAAATCCCTGCGCCTGGAAAACCGCTGGCCACAGTACGACGCCAAAGGCCTGGCGAAAGACGCCGGTTAACCTCCCTCCTCCTGCGCCAGCAGCTGCAGCTGATGCTGACGATCGGTATGAAGGATAATCTCAATCAGCTTCTCCACCAGCGGCGGCTGCGCCGCGTGAACCGGAGAGATAATGGCAAACCGGGTCTGCATCAGCCGCCACTCCTCAGGCAGATCGCTGAGCTCCAGCTTAACCAGCCGATGGCTGTGCTGGCACAGCGCGAAGCCGTCCTCGCTGGCGAAGCTAATCGCGTTGGTCTGCGCGAGGGTGGCAAGCAGCGCGTAGATATGGTCGCACTGAATCGCCGGGGTAAAGTCCTGCTGCTGGCTGAGTGTCGCCAGCACCTTGCGCACGCCCGGCGGCAAATAAGGTGCCGCAAAGGGGTAGCGCAGCATCGCCTGGATAGAGACCGGCCCCTGTTTGGCCAGCGGATGGTCGGCATGGCAGACGAAAAAGCAGCGCTGCGGGCTGAGCGGCTGAACGCGCAACTGCGGGTCGAGCTCGGCCTGCCAGCTGTCGGCGACCACAAAAGGGTAAAGCTGGGAGTTCAGCGCCTGATGCAGCGCCAGCCAGTTATCAATCTGAAAGCGCACCCTCGCCTGCGGTAAAAGGCGATGAAACCCGCCGACGGCGGCCGGAATCAGCCTCGCGGCAGGGGCCGGGCCGCAGCCAAAGGCGACCTCGCCGTTTTGCGCATCGTCCGCTTCGCGCAGCTGGCTGCTGAGCTCCACGTTCAGCTCCTGAAAGCGGCGGGCGTAGGGCAGCAGCTTTTGCCCGTGCAGGGTGAGCGTCGGTAGCTTACTCTGGCGGTCGAATAAAGGATGGCCGACGCTCTGCTCCAGCGCCTGAATGCTGCGGCTGAAGGCCGACTGCGACAGGCACACCGCCTCCGCCGCGCGATTAAAACTGCCGTATTCAACTAGCGCCACAAAGTTGCGCAGTTGGCGAAAATCCAGATGCATTGGCCGCCCCACTCTCTCTTTTAGGCTACAAAAGTACTGGAGCGCAGCCAGGCGGCGCAATGCCGGGATGATGAGGATTTTTCACCCAGTACGGAAGCCGAGTAGGCGTCCAGCATTCGGATATTTGTGAAATATTGTTTCACGAAGAAAAAAATTATTAATATGACAGGTTCGTTTTTTGCCATAAATAATCAGCGTTAATTATCACTGCGCGAACCGGCCTATATTATTTACGTAAGGTTTCGTAAATTTTGCGTTTGGTCATTCTGAGGCCGTAGCGAATCGGCTATAAAATATCACGGCCCGTTTTCAGTGACGAAAAACAATGATATGAAGCCCAGACTCTCTCACGCGCTACTATTTGTTCCTTTTTTGCTTTTGGCAGGATGTTCATCCTCATCAAAACCGCATAAAACCGCCGCCCAGAGTAGCCACTCGACCATTGACGGGGGTTCTGACGATCTGATCCCGGTGATCGCCGCGCTGCACGATCAGATGCATACCTGGGAGGGAACGCCCTACGAATGGGGCGGGACGGAGCAAAGCGGCGTCGACTGCTCCGGGTTTGTCTGGCGTACGCTCAAAGATCGCTTCAACTTGCCGATGGAGCGCATCACCACTCGCGAACTGCTGCACATGGGCGAGCGCGTAAGCCCGCGCCAGCTGCGGCCGGGGGATTTAGTTTTCTTCCGTATTAAAGGCGGCATGCACGTCGGCTTCTATGATACCGACCGTAATTTCCTTCACGCCTCCACCAGCCAGGGCGTGATGCGCTCTTCGCTGGATAATCCGTACTGGCAATCGGTATTCTACCAGGCGCGCCGTCTGCCGAAGGAATATAACGCCCAGATAACGATGAATAACGATAATCTGCATCTGGCGAAAAACCGTTAATCACAAATAATAAAGCCGCCCTGTTACCACGGCGGCTTTATTGTCGAGAAGACTTAGAACTGGTAGGTCATACCGACAGCGACGATATCGTCATCGTTGATCCCGAGCTTATTATCGCTCTTCAGCTGGTTGATTTTATAATCAACAAAGGCGTTCATGTTTTTGTTGAAGTAATAGGTCACGCCAACATCAATGTAGTTGACCAGGTCTTCGCTTCCCACGCCCTCGATATCCTTGCCTTTTGACAGCACGTAGCCCAGGGACGGACGCAGGCCGAAGTCGAACTGGTACTGCGCCACGGCTTCAAAGTTCTGCGCTTTATTGGCAAAACCGCCGCTGATTGGCGTCATTTTGCGGGTTTCGGAGTACATGGTCGCCAGGTAGATATTGTTGGCGTCATATTTCAGGCCGGTCGCCCAGGCTTCCGCTTTTTTACCCGTACCGCGGGCCAGCAGGTTCTGATCGTTCGTACGGTCGGAGCTGGTGTAGGCCGCGCTGACGGCGAAATCGCTGCCGCCGAAGTCATAGCTTAACGCGGTGCCAAAGCCGTCGCCGTTCTGTTTTTTAGCTTCACGGCCTTCGTTTTTGCCCTGGTACTGCAGAGTCAGATCCAGGCCATCCACCACGCCGAAGAAGTCGGTATTGCGGTAGGTTGCCAGGCCGCTGGCGCGTTTGGTCATAAAGTTATCGGTCTGCGCGGAAGAGTCGCCGCCGAATTCCGGGAACATATCGGTCCAGGCTTCGACGTCGTACAGCGCGCCGAGGTTACGACCGTAGTCAAATGAACCGTAGTTTTTGACTTTCACCCCGGCGAACGCCAGGCGCGTTTTCTGCGAAGAGTCGCTTTCGGTTTTGTTGCCGGAGAACTCCGATTCCCAGCGGCCGTAGCCGGTCAGATCGTCGTTAATCTGCGTTTCGCCTTTGATGCCGAAACGAACGTAGGTCTGGTCGCCATCTTTGCTGTCATAGTCGCTCATATAGTGCATCGCTTTGACTTTGCCGTAGACGTCCAGTTTATTGCCGTTTTTATTATAAACTTCTGCCGCCTGGGTAGCCGAAGAAGCAATAAGACCCATCATCATTAATGCCAGTGAGCTCTTTTTCATTATCTAGTCCTGGTGATTTATTTATACGCGCTAATCAATTCCGGGCGGAAGCCCTGTCAAAAACTGCAGGTTTTTTAACGCTCTAATATTAAAAATTTATGACAATATGGAACTTTTTATAAAAAAGGGGATTTAATTATTTCCGTCATGAATGTGTCACGTTTCCCCGCCAGAATGCCCGATCCGCGCAAGGAAGTGGTTCGTCCACCACGCCAGGTGTTGGCAAGCGGGCTGACTCCTGTTACAACATCAACTCGATATCGAAACTCCTTTTTGAACGGCAGAGAATCATGAGTGATAGCCAGACGCTGGTGGTAAAACTGGGCACCAGTGTTTTAACGGGCGGATCCCGCCGCCTGAACCGCGCCCATATCGTTGAATTAGTGCGCCAGTGCGCACAGCTGCACGCGATGGGCCACCGAATTGTGATAGTGACCTCCGGGGCGATCGCCGCCGGACGTGAGCACCTCGGCTACCCGGAACTGCCCGCGACCATCGCGTCCAAACAGCTGCTGGCGGCGGTTGGCCAGAGCCGTCTTATCCAGCTGTGGGAACAGCTGTTTTCTATTTATGGCATTCACGTCGGCCAGATGCTGCTGACCCGCGCCGATATGGAAGACCGCGAGCGTTTCCTTAACGCCCGCGATACCCTGCGCGCGCTGCTGGATAACAACATCGTGCCGGTGATTAATGAAAATGACGCCGTGGCGACCGCCGAGATTAAAGTCGGTGATAACGATAATCTTTCGGCACTGGCGGCGATTCTCGCGGGCGCAGATAAACTGCTGCTGCTGACCGATCAGCAGGGCCTGTTTACCGCCGACCCGCGCAACAACCCGCAGGCCGAGTTGATTAAAGACGTGTACGGTATCGATGACGCCCTGCGCGCGATCGCGGGCGACAGCGTATCGGGTTTAGGTACCGGCGGTATGGGTACCAAGCTGCAGGCCGCCGACGTCGCCTGCCGCGCGGGCATCGACACGATCATCGCCGCCGGTAGCCGTCCGGGCGTGATTGGCGACGTGATGGAAGGGGTTTCCGTTGGCACCCGCTTCCACGCCCAGGAGTCGCCGTTGGAAAACCGTAAGCGCTGGATTTTCGGCGCGCCGCCGGCGGGCGAAATTACCGTGGACGCCGGCGCGACCCAGGCGATTCTCGAACGCGGCAGCTCCCTGCTGCCGAAAGGGATTAAAACCATCACCGGCAACTTCTCGCGCGGCGAAGTGATCCGCATTCGCAGCCTTGAAGGCCGCGATATCGCCCACGGCGTCAGCCGTTATAACAGCGATGCGCTGCGCCGCATCGCCGGGCAGCACTCGCAGCAGATCGATGCCATTCTGGGCTATGAATACGGCCCGGTCGCCGTCCACCGTGACGACATGATTATCCGTTAAGGAGCTGAAAATGCTGGAACAAATGGGCATTGCTGCCAAAGCGGCCTCGTATAAACTCGCGCAGCTTTCCAGCCGCGAAAAGAATCAGGTGCTGGAAAAGATTGCCGACTATCTTGAAGCGCAGACCGAAGAGATTCTGCGCGCTAACGCTGCGGACCTGGCGGAAGCGCGCGCCAACGGTTTAAGCGAGGCGCTGCTCGATCGCCTGGCGCTCAACCCGGCGCGCCTGAGCGGGATTGCTAACGATGTTCGTCAGGTCTGCAGCCTGGCCGACCCGGTCGGTCAGGTGATCGACGGCGGCCTGCTCGACAGCGGCCTGCGCATTGAGCGACGCCGCGTGCCGCTGGGCGTAGTGGGCGTGATTTACGAAGCCCGTCCGAACGTGACCGTCGACGTCGCCTCTTTGTGCCTGAAAACCGGCAACGCGGCGATTCTGCGCGGCGGCAAAGAGACCTGGCGCACCAACGCCGCCACGGTGAAAGTGATTCAGCAGGCGCTGCAGGAGTGCGGCTTACCGGCGGCCACCGTGCAGGCGATTGAGAGTCCGGATCGCGCGCTGGTCGGCGAGATGCTGAAGATGGATAAGTATATCGATATGCTGATCCCGCGCGGCGGCGCAGGTTTGCACAAGCTGTGCCGCGAGCAGTCGACGATCCCGGTGATCACCGGCGGTATCGGCGTTTGCCATATCTATATTGACCACTCCGCCGACGTTGCCGAAGCGCTGAAGGTTATCGTTAACGCCAAAGTGCAGCGCCCGAGCGCCTGTAACTCGGTCGAAACGCTGCTGGTGCATCAGGATATCGCCGAACGCTTCTTGCCCGCGCTGAGCAAACAGATGGCGGAAAGCGGCGTCAGCCTGCACGCCGATGCGGCCTCCCTGCCCGCGCTGCAAAACGGCCCGGCCAGCGTAGAGCCGGTAAAAGCGGAGCAGTATGACAATGAGTATCTGTCGCTGGATCTGAACGTGAAGGTGGTGGCCGACCAGGATGAAGCGGTAGCGCATATTCGCGAGCACGGCACCCAGCATTCCGACGCCATCCTGACGCGCACCTTGGGCAACGCGAACCGCTTTATCAACGAGGTGGACTCCTCGGCGGTGTACGTCAACGCCTCTACCCGCTTTACCGACGGCGGCCAGTTCGGCCTCGGCGCGGAAGTGGCGGTCAGCACCCAGAAGCTGCACGCGCGCGGCCCGATGGGCCTGGAAGCCCTGACGACCTATAAGTGGATTGGTTTCGGCGACGATACCATTCGTGCTTAATGCTAATTGGGTGATGCAAAAGTAGCCGTTTGATTCGCAAGGGCATTGACGCATCACTCACTTAGTTTTAACCTTCTATCCCGTGCTTACGCTCGTCAGCACGTCTTGCAGGGCCGATATAGCTCAGTTGGTAGAGCAGCGCATTCGTAATGCGAAGGTCGTAGGTTCGACTCCTATTATCGGCACTCACACAACAGAATCCATTAAAAACAATAACTTAAAGAGTATTTCTCTCTCAAGTTACGATCTTCTTTTAAGGGATTCTATGACCAACAGTTGCCGCTATGGTTAACAGTGGCTACTCAGGGATGTTAGCACGTAGCGGCCTGTAGCTGTAAAGCTCGAACAGGTACAAAGCGTGAACAGTCCACACGAACCGCTATCAACTCGAAGCTGATGACGCTGCCAACGTCTTTAAACCATCCCAAAACAGATTGATCGCACGCATTTAAGCCCGATGTGCGGCCTTGTGCTGCCTAAACAGGTGAATAGTGGTAAATGGCCCCGGTAGCTACAGATCCGGCTCTGCCAGCGCTTCGCTCACGCTCCGAAAGGTACACCAGTACCCTGATAAGGTGTGATCCTTCTGACGACCTATAGTGGAACAAGCTGGCGAGTTAAGAAGAGAAAATGTAAAAATAACTTTGGAAGACTTTTTCAATACATTCAAGCGCTTTTCAATCAAACTCTCTCGTAATGGAGAATTTGATGATCAAGAAACTGAGTTCAAAGAGTAAGGAATCATCATGAGCATTTACTTTAATGAGCACGGTAGCGCTATTGGATACCACGTAGAAGGACGTTGGACAATCAAAGGAGATTATTTGCAAGTCGAACAGGGCACGAACATTCCGGGCGGCTTGTACAAAATTAACGATAATAAAGTGAAATTCCCATTCGACTACAAAGAGGTTGAGGGAGTAATCGATACTGAGAAACTCACCTTCACCGTGAATGGTCAAGCGTATGCAATGAAGAAAATGAAAACAAATCCGTGGGATGTATAGCTTTAAGGGGGCAGGCCAAACCGCTGACTCATATGAGTTGATAAGCAAAATTAATTTCGTCAGGAATGTGTTGGGAAGACTTACAATTCAAAGAGATGAGTAATCTTAAAAGCCCTGACCATTGCAGCCAGGGCTCTTAAGGTACTACAGACTTCAGATTTAACATTAATGGACTTAATAAAATGATACAGCTATTTATACTGCTTTCAAATGTACCCGTTCACTACAGATAATATTGGGCATTAATACTAAAAAACCTCCCTCTATATATCTCGTTATACACTGCCTGCGCTTTCAAGAGCTAAGCGTGGCTACTTAAACAAGCACATCACCCATCGCGACATATACTCTTTGATGCGTTGCCCTTTACTGATGCGGTTGCCATCAAAAAACGAAACCGCCAGCATAAACTAAAAAAACAAGGCCTTACATCGTCGCGCTAACACTACCATTTTGCGAATCAGCACAATCACTACGAGGCCTGAAAGCGAACTACATCCCAAACTACAAACTTCGTGGCCTGTAAAGCAAAATGGCTTAACCCAGAACTTCTTTTCATTTAGCAACTTACTAACCACTTTCATTGTGCTGCTGAGTACTAATTTACTTATTTGAGATTTGCGGTCAATACTGTTTTTTAAAACATGTTTTTATTAACAGCGATAGTGACTGTGCTGCATCCCGCTATTCATTGTATCGATGCTCCTGGCACAGGGCTGCCGTTTCAGCCCTCACCACCGGTTTACTCAGGCTTGCACCTATCTGCCGCGATGCAGCATTTGTATTTGGAATGCAGTAACTCGACTTAATCAATATTCATCCGGTACTTTTCAATGCACTTGCCCGGTACACCGCCGCTTTCCGCTAAGCCGTATCGCCACCCTGTATTGGTATATCGCGGTCTACCTTAACTACTGCGCCATGAACCTGCTAAGAGAACATTTTTAAGTGACTTGCATTTTGATAGTTACTATGTCAATTTGCTTCTGAAAGCCACCAATTCATTCAGGTCTGCCCATGAAAAATGAACCGCTTTTTCACGCTCCCTGCCCCATCGCCCGTAGTCTTGGCCGCATCGGTGACAGTTGGAGCATAATGATCCTGCGCGACGCCTTTGCGGGCTTTACCCGCTTTGACGAGTTCCAGAAAAGCAGTAACGTCGCGCCCAATATTCTTTCGCGCCGCCTGAAGTCACTGGTAGACGATGGACTACTGGAGAAGATTTGCTACAGCAGCACACCGCCTCGTTACGAATACCACCTCACGCAAAGCGGTCGCGATTTTCGCATGGTGCTGCTGGCGTTGGCGGAATGGGGTAACCGCAACTTCGCACCCGAAGGCCGTCAGATGCAATTGGTGGAAAGTGAAACCCTGCGGCACGTTGAGCCGATCCTGGTCGATAAAGCGACCGGTGAAGAGATTATCCCGGATAAATACACCATGGTGCCGGGACCCGCAGCCTCGCCGATGATGAAATACCGTCACGAATATTTGCAGCGCAAACGCGAAGGTTATAGTGGGCAAAAATTCCAACCCGAGTCTTATAGAGATGCCAGCGACGAATCCGGCCAGTAAAAAAAGAGCCTTCATCATGATCGTTTTTTGATGGCCGTGCTGCTGGTTCTATTGATGGAAATACCGCCGGAACACTAATATTACAGGAGAGTTGATTATGGGCGTTTCAGTTAAACGCATTGTCATAACCGGGATGGGGATTGTCAGCCCTCTGGGGTGCGGCGTACAGCATGTCTGGCAATCTCTGCTGGCAGGGAAGTCAGGTATTACAAAGCTTAGCGAGCAGTTGGTCGCGGATATTCCCTGCAAAGTGGCTGGACTGGTTCCGTCCATCGAACACGATGCGTTGCACGGCTTCGATCCACTAGCGATCATCCCGGCCAAAGAGCGCAAAAAAATGGATCGCTTTATCGAGTTTGCGCTGGTTGCCGCGCATGAGGCGCTAACGCAGGCCAGGTGGTCGCCTGAATCAGCGACAGAACAAGAACGCACCGCAACGGTCATTGCCACCGGGATCGGCGGGTTCGGCGAGATCGCCAATGCGGTACATACGACGGATGAGCGCGGGCCGCGTCGCCTGTCTCCGTTCACCATCCCCTCTTTTCTTGCCAACCTGGCCGCCGGGCATGTGTCTATCGCCCACGGTTTCCGTGGCCCCATAGGCGCGCCGGTAACCGCCTGCGCGGCAGGCGCGCAGGCCATTGGCGATGCTGCACGGATGATCCACAGCGGCGAGGCAGATATCGCCCTCTGCGGTGGTGCAGAAGCGGCAATTCATCGTGTTAGTCTTGCCGGGTTTGCTGCAGCAAAGGCGCTTTCCAGCTCCTCCAACGACCATCCGGAAGCCGCTTCCCGCCCCTTTGACCGCGACCGCGATGGTTTTGTAATGGGAGAAGGTGCCGGGCTTATCGTGATTGAGTCGCTGGAGCACGCGCTAGCGCGAGGCGCCACGCCGCTGGCCGAGCTTGTCGGCTACGGCACCAGCGCTGATGCTTATCACTTGACCGCTGGCCCGGAAGATGGTGATGGCGCACGCCGGGCCATGGAAATGGCCATTCGTCAGGCGGGGATCTCAGCAGAAGAGATTGACCATATTAACGCTCACGCCACTTCGACTCAGGTTGGAGACAAAGGTGAACTTGCGGCGATTAAAAAACTGTTTGGCGCACATCCCGTCGCCATTACCTCGACGAAATCAGCAACCGGCCATCTATTAGGCGCAGCTGGCGGGATTGAGGCTATTTTCACCATTCAGGCGTTGCGCGACCAGATGGTGCCGCCGACGCTGAACCTGCATCACCCCGATGAAAACGCGGAAGGTCTGAACCTGGTGGCGCTGGTGGCCCGCCCACAGAAGATGCGTTATGCGCTTTCGAACGGTTTTGGTTTTGGCGGTGTCAACGCCAGCCTGCTGCTGAAACGCTGGTAATAATAGTTCAGCTCCCCCTCTGGAAAGGTCGGTGGGGGACTTCCACCAGAGCAAAATATTCAGTCACTGATTTCCAACTAATACTCAGAAATGTATCCTTGAGAAAACATAAAGAAGTTCGCCTGACCAACTGGCGACAGGTAGCTAAGATCATTTGATGAGTTACACTACGATCCCCTCGTCAAAACAGACAGGCATTCGTCCTGTCGAGACATGCTTCAGTGCATTGACAAACCTATTGAAACAATCATTTTTAGAGAAAGGACTTTTATGAGTCATTCCACAGATATATCAATCGGTCTGCTCCTGTTCCCTGCTCTTACTCAGCTTGATTTGACTGGTCCATATGAAGTCTTTACACGGGCTCCAGATACAAAGGTTCATCTCATCTGGAAAAACCTGGACCTTGTGGTTTCAGATCGCGGTATGGCGATTCAACCAACCACCACATTCAATGCGTGTCCCGCACTGGATGTAATTTGTGTCCCCGGAGGGCCTGGCCAGATAAACCTGATGGAGGATGAAGAAGTCCTTTCGTTTATCCGGGCTCAAAGTAAACAAGCAAAGCTGATAACCTCTGTTTGCACCGGAGCGCTTGTGCTGGGCGCCGCAGGGCTTCTGGATGGATATAAAGCGACGACGCACTGGGCTTCACTGGGGCAGTTGGAGTTGTTGGGCGCAGAGCCGGTAAATGAGCGCGTAGTACGTGACCGCAACCGTATCACGGGCGCAGGAGTGACTTCAGGTATCGATTTTGCCCTCAATGTCGTATCAGAAATATTCGGATCTGATATTGCACAAAATATTCAGTTGCATATGGAATATGACCCAGCCCCTCCCTTTAACTGTGGCTCGCCCCGCTCCGCATCTGAAGAACAACTAAAAAAAGCCCAGCAACAAGTTGCGCCATTTATTGAAAAGAGACTGCAAGCTACGTTGAAAGCAGCAGCCAAACTTCATAAATAAGGGAGTAGCGAAAGGCGTTTCCCTTTTCATTTTCAACGTCTGCTTCTGGCACTAAGCTGACCATCTGACCGAGCTTGAGATCCGCTAAGAGCAGACAGCGAACGTCGGTTATGACGAAACAAGTCTCGAAGATCATTGCGGAAAATATTAACAATTCGGGATATACCGGCCTGATTATCTCAACCAGGCTCAAGGCCAAGCGTTTCCCGACGCAGCAGGGCCCATTCAATCAATGCCGCCATAGATGGGCCCAGTGCTGTTCCCAATTCCGTGAGGGAGTATTCAACACGAGGCGGAACTTCAGGATAAAGCGTCCGCAATATAATCCCATCTTTTTCCAGCTGCTTAAGCTGCTGTATAAGCATCTTTTGATTTACCCCCTCGATCCTACGTTCAAGCTCAGAAAAGCGCAGTGGAACTTTAGCGGCGAAAAGCTGGCATAAAATGATTGTTTTCCATTTACCTTCAATAATCTTCAGGGCTTCGCTGGTAACCTGCGCCCATACGAGCCGTTGTTCAGGTATATCACAACGCCAGTCTCTTTCCATACTTACCTCCAGTAAGCTACCCACTATTTTGTGTGTTTTTGTCGTTACCACAGTAAGGGATTAGTGTACCCCCTATTGCAAACGACTTCAGGAGTGAAGATGAGAATCGGCGTAATTGGTACAGGCAATATTGGCGGTACGCTTGCACGTAAGTTAAGCGAAGCTGGGCATGAGGTAAAAGTGGCAAATTCACGCGGTTTAGACGCGGTAAGGGAATTTGCCAGTGAAATTAACGCAGTGCCGGCGGACATATATGGTGCAGTGACTGACGTAGATGCCGTTATTCTGTCCATTCCATTCCCGGCGGTGAGTAGCCTGCCTGATGGGTTTTTCTCGGGTTTACCTCCACATGTCCCTGTCATTGATACGAGCAACTATTATCCAGGTCTGCGCGATCCGCAGATTGCTGCGCTGGATGAAGATCGGACGGAAAGCGAATGGGTTCAGGAGCAGATTGGGCATCCCGTTATCAAAGCCTTCAACAATATACTCGCCGACTCTCTGGCAGAACTGGGACTGCCTGAGGGGAGCCGCGGTCGCCTGGCAGTCGCAGTAGCAGGAGATCATCCAGCCGCAGCACAGGTCACGATGTCCCTGGTTAACGATACCGGCTTTGACCCCGTATTTTCCGGGTCTATCGCTGAATCATGGCGTCAGCAGCCGTGCACGCCATCCTATTGTTGTGACTGGGAGGCTGCCACCATGCTTCGCGCTTTCCCCCTGGCGAAAAAGGGAGAAGGACGGGCCCGTCTGCCTTTACTTTATGCCAGCTTCGGTAAGCTGGGTGAGGCGCCAACACACGAAGATATCATAGATAATAATCGAGCCATCAACTGGCCTGTATAACGTGGCTGCCGATGATGACGAAAGCGGTGCCTGCCTGAGCGGCGGCAAAATGCACATTCTTTAGAAGAATCGATGGTCAGAAGCTGGCTTAGCAATCCATTGCAAATCATTGTTGGAAAAGGTGAACCACGCTTTAAGATCGCCACTCGCCCTAAGAATGCCTGTTATACAGCAAATAAGACATTATTTGGCTTTAGGGTTAACCGATATTTTTCCATAAAAAAAACCACTGCCAGTGGCGACAGTGGTTAATAGTACAGCTTTTATTATATTATGCAGAAATTAGCGTTGGGCACTGAGGCCAATATCTTTATTCAGGCGTTGTTCTGTAGACGACACGGACAACAAAAAAATAAAGCTGAATTATGATGATAAGAACCAAATGGCCAAAATAAAAACGACTCCCCGGGCTCTTATCAATAAACGCTTCATGATTAAGTCGTGGCACGCCATCACGTCGTTTCCCAGCGACGAAACTGAAGACTCGCATTGACGCCACCGAAACCAAAACCGTTTGATAATGCATAGGTTATAGCAGCAGGACGGGCCTTTAACGCGACAAGATCCAGGCCCTGCCCCGCCTCATCCGGATGATGCAGATTCAACGTCGGCGGTATAACCTGATCGCGTAAGGCAAGCACGGTAAATATGGCTTCAACACCCCCTGCGGCCCCCAGCAGATGGCCGGTGGCAGATTTTGTCGAACTGATAGCGACAGCCGATCCCCCGCCGAACACAGACCTGATGGCCGCCAGTTCGCCTTTGTCTCCTACCTGCGTTGAGGTGGCATGGGCGTTGATGTGCTGGATCTCATCGGCCTTCACCTCCGCCTGAGCCAAAGCCAGTTCAATTGCCCGACGTGCGCCGCTACCGTCTTCCGGCCCGGCGGTAAGATGCCATGCATCGGCGCTGGTGCCATATCCCACCAGTTCAGCCAGAGGGGTCGCGCCGCGCGCAAGCGCGTGCTCAAGAGATTCAATCACTAATAACCCGGCACCTTCCGCCATAACAAACCCGTCCCGATCGCGATCGAAGGGTCTTGACGCTTCAGCCGGGTTTTCCGAAAACCCGGTGGAGAGCGCACGCGCCGCGGCAAAGCACCCCAGGGTAACGCGATCGATTGCGGCCTCCGTCCCCCCACAAATAGCGATATCAGCTTCGCCGCCTCTGATAAGCCTGGCCGCATCGCCAATCGCCTGCACGCCAGCCGCACATGCGGTGATCGGCGCGCCAAGCGGCCCCCTGAAACCATGTCGGATCGAGATATGGCCTGCAGCCATATTGGCGAGAAAAGAGGGCGCAGTGAACGGCGATAGTCGCCGTGGGCCGCGCGTATCGGTAGTCCTTACCGCATCAGCAATCGCGCCGAATCCTCCCACACCGGATGCGATAATGGTTGCTGTGCGTTGCTGCGAGTCATCATCCACCGGGCGCCAGCCTGCCTGCGTCAGCGCTTCCTCGGCCGCCATGAGCGCAAACTCAATGAAACGGTCCATTTTCTTTCGTTCTTTTGTCGGTATAAACCGCTCCGGGTCATAGCCGGCTTCAGGATCTTCGACAACAGAAGGTACCAGGCCTGCGACAGCGACACCGGTTCCGTCGCTGACGTCTGGTGAAAGACGCCTTATCCCCGATTGGCCTTTAAGAAGCCTGCGCCAGGCTATCTCTGTATCACATCCCAGAGGGCCGATCATACCGCATCCGGTTACGACTATTCGCTTTCGCCTTTTGAGAGCCATCGTTAAATCCTCATCATTCGGGTCGATATTTTCAGGGCCGCCGGAACGTCGTCTGGCGACCCTTTCTTTAGTGCATCACGGTCAAACTGCAGCCTGCGGTTCCGCAGGTTTCTGCGTATCAGGACGTATTTTGAACCAGATGGCATACATGGCGGGCAGGAACACCAGCGTGATAATGGTGCCGCCAAACGTCCCGCCAATCAGCGTGTAGGCCAGCGTCCCCCAGAACACCGAGTGCGTCAGCGGGATAAACGCCAGTATGGCCGCCATCGCCGTCAGCAATACTGGTCTAGCCCGCTGCACCGTTGCCTCCACCACCGCATGGAAGGGTGCCAGCCCCTCCTGCTCGTTGTGATGGATCTGGCCTATCAGGATCAGGGTGTTGCGCATCAGAATGCCGGACAGCGCAATCAGCCCGACGAGGGTATTGATGCCAAAAGGCTGGTTGAAGAGCAGCAGCGTTGGCACCACCCCAATCAGCCCCAGCGGCGCGGTGAGGAAGACCATCACCATCGCCGCCATCGACCGCACCTGCAGGATGATAATTAACAGCGTCATGGCAATCATGATAGGGAACAGCGGCACCATCGCTTTGGTGGCTTTCCCGGACTCTTCGATCGAACCCGCCTGCTCGATGCGGTATCCGTCCGGCAGCGTATCGATGACCGGCTGCAGCGCCTTCGTGATGGCGGTAGAAACATCCGGCGGCTGCAGATTTTCGGCTATATCCCCCCTGACAGTTATGGTCGGAATACGATCGCGACGGCGCATAACCGGCTCTTCCATTTGCACCTCAACCTCGCCAATCTGAGACAGCGGAATGCGCTGCCCGGCAGCCCCCACCAGGGTAAAGCCGGCAATTTTTGCCGGGTCAAGCCGGATATCCCCCGCCGCGCGTCCCATGACCTGTACCGAACGGATATCTTCCCGTACCGAGGTGATCGGAATCCCTGAAAGCAGGAACTGAAGCTGCTGCGCGGCCGCATTCGAGGTCAGCCCCACCGCCTGCAGGCGATCCTGATTGAGCGTGAAGTGCAGCGCCGGTACTCGCGGCCCCCAGTCGGTGTTGACGGTTCTCATCATTGGACTGGCCTGCATCACTTTTTCGACCTTATCTGCGATTTCGCGCAGCGTGGTAGGGTCAGGCCCCATGACGCGATAAGCCACCGGATAGGGTGAATAGGGTCCAAACACCAGCTGGGTCACGCGCACGCGCGCCTCGGGCGTCAGTCCACCGGCCACCGCTTCACGCAGTCTGAACTTAAGCGCCTCGCGGGCTTCCGGGTTGTCCGTCAGCACGACTATTTTCGCAAATGACGGGTCAGGCAGCTCGGGGGCCATGGCCAGAAAGAAACGCGGCGCCCCCTGCCCGATGTAGGAGGTGACAATTTTTGCCTCTTTCTGCTTTCTCAGCCAGGCTTCGATTTTCGCCGCGGTGGCATTGGTCTGCTCGATAGCGGTGCCATAGGGCATCTGCACTTCAACCAGCACCTCAGGACGGTCGGAGGTGGGGAAAAATTGTTTTTTCACCAGCCCCATGCCGAGTATCGCGACCGTAAAGACGGCAATCACGGTACCCGCTACGATCCACTTGCGCGCGATAACCCAGGCCAGCAACCGGCGAAAACGGTTGTAATGACGGGTGTTGTAAATCGCTGCGTGTCCCCCCTCTACCTTTTTGATATCGGGCAGCATCTTCACGCCCAGATAAGGCGTAAACACCACCGCGACAATCCAGGAGGCAATAAGGGCGATACCGACGATCCAGAACATGTTGCTGGTATATTCGCCGGCGGTGGACTGGGCAAAACCGTTAGGCATGAAACCAACGGCGGTGACCAGCGTACCGGCGAGCATCGGGGCGGCGGTGTGGCTCCAGGCATAGGCGGAGGCTTTGATGCGGTCGTAGCCCTCTTCCATTTTCACCACCATCATTTCGATGGCGATGATGGCATCATCGACCAGCAGCCCGAGCGCCAGGATCAGCGAGCCCAGGGTGATACGGTCAAAGTTTTTACCGGAAGCTTCCATCACCACGAAGACAATCGCCAGCGTTAACGGTACGGCAGCGGCGACCACTACGCCCACGCGCCACCCCATGCTGACGAAACAGACCACCATCACCACCAGCAGCGCGACAAAGAACTTGATCATAAACTCGTCAACGGCGGAGCTGATGTTGACCGACTGGTCGGTGACCTTGGTCAGGGTCATGCCGAGCGGCATACCCGCATTAATTTTGGCCGTTTCCGCATCCAGCGCCTTACCCAGATCCAGCCCGTTCCAGCCGTCCCGCATCACGATGCCCAGCAGCAGCGCCGTTTCCCCCTGGTTGCGGATCTGGAAGGTTGCCGGATCTTCGTAGCCCCGCTCAACGGTCGCCACGTCCGATAGCTGCAGGGTCCGGCCCTGGACAACAATGGGGGTTTCGCGGATTTTCTCCAGTTTGTCAAAAGCGCCATCCAGGCGAATAAAGACCTGCGGTCCTTTAGTGTCAATCGATCCAGCGGGCGTCAGGACGTTCTGGCTGTTAAGGGCGGAGAAAATATCCTGAGGGGAAACGCCCAGCGTGGCCAGCCGGTCATGCGAGAACGAAACAAAGATGCGTTCGGCCTGTTCGCCGATAATATTGACCTTCTTCACCCCCGGCACGTGCAGAAGACGCTGACGCAGCGATTCCGCATCGCGAACCAGCAGCCGCTGTGGCTCTCCTTTCGCCTTCAGCGCAAAGAGCGCGAAGGTGACGTCGGAAAATTCGTCATTGAACATCGGTCCGATAACGCCTGCCGGCAGGTTTTTGGCCTCATCGCCGAGCTTCTTGCGCGCCTGATAGAACTCTTCCTGCACCTGTGAAGGCGGCGTGCTGTCCTGCAGTGACAGCATGGTATAAGCCAGACCGGGACGGGTGTAGGTTTCACTACGGTCATACCACTTGAGCTCCTGCATCCGCTTTTCAAGCGGTTCAGCAACCTGATCCTGCATCTCCTGCGCGGTAGCGCCCGGCCAGGCAGAAATAATCGTCATCTGCTTGACGGTAAACGGCGGGTCTTCCGCGCGCCCCAGTTCGAAAAACGACAGAACCCCGGCCACGGTAATCAGGATAATGAGGAACAGCGTGATGGAACGCTCGCGAACGGCCAGCGCTGAAAGATTGAATTTGCCGTCGCTCATGGCCGACTCCCGGCGACGCTGGCATCGTTCTGTACAGCCATGCGTACGGCCTCACCGTCATGCAGCAGATGCGCCCCGAGCGCGACCACCTTCTCGCCAGGCTGGAGATTACCGGATACCTGCGCCGCATCATCACTCAATCCCAGCACCTGAACGGACCGCCACGACACTTTGGCTGGCTGACCTGAAATCTGCCAGACGCCCGGCCCTTTGCCCGGATCGTAGAGGGATGCTAATGGCACCTGCATCACCTGGTTCGGTAATTTACCGTCTGCAATGTGCAGCGTCACGGTGGATCCCAGCGGCGCATTCGCCAGCGCCCCTTCAAGCACATATCTCGCCTCGAAGGTGCGGGTGACCGGATCGGCCGCATCGGAAAGGAGACGCAGTTTCGCCGGGACCGTCTGTTTACCGGTGCCGTACAACATGGCCTCGGCCTCGCTTGCGGGAGCCGGACGTAACGTTTCGGGTAACTGCACGCTGGCCTCACGCTGGCCCGCTCTGGCCAGACGAACCACCGGCTGACCGGCGCTAACCACCTGACCGGGTTCAGCCAGAGTCTCCATGACCACGCCGTCGGCGTCGGCCAGCAGCACCGTGTAGCCCGTCGCGTTTTGCGCCACATTCGCCTGGGCCTGAGCCGCACTGAGTTCAGCTTTGGCCGTATCGGCGGCCGCCTTAATCTGGTCGTAGGCCGATGCCGACACCGCCCCTGCCGCGACCAGACCGCGGTAACGCGCCTCATCCGCCGCAGCTTGTTTTGCGCGGGCCCGTGCGGCCGCGACAGCCTGTTGCTGAGCCTGAGCCTGCAGGCCGAGGTCCACGGGATCCAGACGCATCAACGGCTGGCCGCGCTTGACGTTCTGACCGGTATCGACCAGACGTTCAAGAATTTTGCCCTGCACTCTGAAACCGAGATCGCTTTGAACGCGGGCGACAACAACGCCGGTAAACGCGCGGGAGGCATCCATCGCACTCACTACGGTCGCAGACCTGACCAGAGGAGGCTGAGTGCGGGGATCGTCTGTGCCGGAAACGTCACCGCAGGCCGCGAGGGCAAACGGCAGCAGGCAAACGGCAAGAGGGGCTGATTTGAGCCTGAGCATGGAGTTCCTTAAACATTTTGACAGGACAGTTGAACCATACTCTTTCATGTGACCAATTAAGTCAATGGTCACTTTCGAATTGCTAAACTTCTGAGTATTAATGAGGATAGCAATACGGACGCAGTGGGTGCGGTATCGAGGTTAAATTGCAGCTGTAACGGGCAAATATAAGGCTGCATGACCAGACTGATGGCATCAGCGGTCTCGTCCAGCGGGGTTTTGCGTTCAAACTCCCCCGCCTGCCGACCTTCCTGAATGATGTGCTGTATTAGCTGTCGCAGCTGCTGCTGATAGACGGCGGCGGAAGGCCAGCGCTCCCGGGAGGCAACGGCAGCAATGTCATAAAGCTTGCGATCGTGAAAGAACAGCTCGTTACCGGCTTCGATCAGCGCGTTTAATAAACGCCTCAGCTTTTCGGAGGCGGTAGGCGCATCGGCAATCGCGTCATTGACGACCTCAGAGATTTTCGCCAGCCTGTTAGCACAAATGACTTCTCCAATCGCCTGTTTTGAATCGAAAAATTTGTATATATAGGCTTTTGAAAAACCAATCGTTTTCGCCAGATCTGACACGGTGGTCTTCTCGTAGCCGAAATACCCGAAGTGCTCCGTAGCGGCTTCCACAATCCGATCGCGGACGCAATGGTCCGACGGTCCCCGTGAGGAGTGTGCATTTGTGTATTTTGTCATTTTTCCAGCTTAGCCCAGAAGGCCTCGATTGACAACTTGTGACCATTTGGTAATGTAGTCACAAATCAAAGTTGACTCAAGGCACATCATGTTTCTCCTGCGCACTCTTGTCCTGGCCGTAACGGCTGGCTTACTGGCGGGCTGTGCCGTCGGGCAGGATTATCATCGTCCCGATGCACCGCTTTTGAAGCACTATCACTCTCAGCCTGCCGTCCAGCAAAGAAGCGCCTCGCGGATCGCCAGTTTTGATGTGTGGTGGGAAGGGTTTAACAACCCGATGTTGAGTTCATTGGTGTCTGACGCACTCGCGCAGAATCGGGATCTTGCTCAGGCAACCGCGCGGATGGCCCAGGCCCCCGCAGATCGCCTCTATGGGGATGCCGGCCGACCTGCTTCGCCGGAGACCGGATATTATCGTGGCGGAGCGTCATCTCGCCGCCTCTCATGCACGTAACCGGGGGACGAATGAAAAGAATAGGCGTTCTGGGCGTGGATGCGTTAAGCGAAAAACTGATCGCAGGATTCTTTCAGGCGGAAACGGGCGCCCAGGTGTTTCTGTCCCCGGCAAACAGCGAACGGGCTCAAAGGCTGGCAAGGAAATTTCCCTGCTGGACCCTGGACAATCACCAGGCGGTCATTGATGAAGCGGATGTCATTATTATTAGCGTTAACCCTGATACTTTAAATGAACTCGCGCGCGGTGTGCGGTTACGCGATTCACACACCCTGATTTCGCTTGTACCAGGTATTCAGTCCCGAACCCTACGTGAGATATTCCAGCCTGCAAACTGCGTCAGATTACGCCTGGCATATAGTGATGGAATAAATCAATCCGCAGTCATCCTCACCGCAGCGGATGAAGAAATACAGCGCCTGTTTGCCTCGTTAGGGCCGCTCTTAGTGGCGGCCGACGAATCGGATTTTGATTCAACAACCGAAGGCCCTGTCTGAGCGGTGATTTCTATTTGGTTTTACAACAATTCTGACCAGCACGGGAATGATAACTCCCTGAAAACGGCTCATCTGCCCCCCTCGAATAAACGTGACAATTTTCGCCATGTTTTAGAGATAATCACCGGCCTGCTCCCCAACCTATCGCAGGCCAGATTGGCGTGATTCACCGAATTATAAGAGCCAGCCCCGCGGCGAAGAGAATAGAAAGCAGCACCGATGCCAGGCCAGGCAGCAGAAAAGGGTGATCGATAATATGTCGGCCCAGTTTGGTGGAGCCGGTATCGTCCAGCTCTACCGCTGCCAGTAACGTCGGGTAATTTGGCAAAATAAAAAGAGAAGCCGTAGCCGGAAAGCAGGCGACCAAAATAGCGGGAGCAACGCCCATGCTCAGCGCGGCAGGGAATAAAATTTTTGTTGAAGCCGCCTGCGAATACAAGAAACATGATGCCGCCATAATGATGAGCGCCAACATGATGGGCGAATCCAATAAATGTGACGAGACCGCGCTTTGCAGCCACTGTTGATTACTGTCCATAAAGGTGGAACCCAGCCAGGCGACGCCAAGGATACAGATGCAGGAGGTCATCCCGGTTTTAAACACCGAGCCGGACGGGACCTTGTGGACGTTAACCCGGCAGCACACCACAATCAGCAGCGCAACGCCCATCATCACCCCTACCCGCGCCTGCCCGCTGCTCATGACCGGATGGGCAATCAGCCCTAATTTTGGACTGGTGACAATCGCATAAGCCAGAACCGCAACCAGCCCAACGATAAAGATCAGCACCGAACGACCGGCATAGGGCGGGATAGCCCGCTCAGTCCGTGCCTTAACCTGAACCGGATTGTCACAGAGCCGATCCTGCTGGCGGATTCTGTCCCAGAACAGGTAAAAAAAGGAGGTGACCAGCAGCGCAAGAAAGGTGGACGGTATTGATACCGCGATGAGCTCAATATAGCCCCAGCCGTCATGCCCTTTCTCCAGTATCCCCGAGAAAAAAATCACCGCCGCGGAAATGGGCGACGCCACAATACCCAGCAAAGACGCGCTGACGGAGAGAGCAAGCGCGCGGGTGGGTTTTATATTGTTCTCTTTCGCCACGCCGACAATAACCGGCATACAGGCAAAGGAGACCTGCCCGGTGCTGGCCATCATGGTTAATAGCCAGGTGGAAAGCGGCGCGGTGATGACTAACAATCGCGGATAGCGGCGCAGCAGGCGCTCGGTGAGGTCAACAAGATATTCAATACCGCCGGCCTCCTGCATGGCGGCAATCGCCACGATCACCACCATGATAAACACGATAACCAGCATCGGCATATCGCCCGGCGTCGCGCCGAGCGCGCTGAGGACAATCACGCCGGCGCCGCCGGCAAACCCCACGCCGATCCCCCCAACCCGCATGCCGATGTACAGAAACAGCAGCACCACCAGAAACTGGACCAATATCATATATTGCCTCCACGGCTCCCTGTCCGGCATTAACCCTTCGCAAGATGACATGGCCGCCGCGCAAACGCGCGCTCACCATATCTTTGGATGTAACCTGCCGGTGAACGACAATTTATCGCGATACAGCGGCATCGCTGCACACGGTGTGAATCAGGCATCCGATCTGCTCAATCTCAACTTCCACCTTGTCCCCGGGCTGCATAAAGAGCGGCGGCGTACGTTTTTTTCCGATACCGCCGGGGGTGCCGGTCAGGATAACGTCTCCCGGAGAGAGCGCGCTGAAGGTGCTGATATACGCAATGAGTTCGGCAATTGAATACAACATGCTGCCCGTATTATCCTGCTGCACCGTCTGGCCATTGAGCCGGGTGGTAATATTCAGATTTTGCGGGTCGGGGATATCATCCGCCGTCACCAGCCAGGGGCCGAAGCCGCCCGTTGCAGGCCAGTTTTTCCCGCCGGTAAAGCAGGCATGCTGCCAGTCGCGCACCGAGCCATCCATATAGCAGCTGTAGCCGGCAACATACTGCAGCGCCTCCTGCGCAGGGATATTGCGCCCTCCCCGGCCGATCACCAGCGCCATTTCGCCTTCATAGTCAAACTCATTGCTACGTTCCGGCTTGAGGAGCGGCGCCAGATGCCCGGTCTGCGAATCCGCAAAGCGGATGAATAGCACAGGATTCGCGGGCTTCTCGTTACCCGCAACGTTTTTATCGCGATAATTCACGCCGGCGCAGATGATTTTTTTCGGTTCAGTAATGACCGGCAGGAAAGCGATCTCGTTGAAGGAATAATGCGTTTTCTTCGCGGACGGCGGTAGAGTATCAAGCAGATGAAGGTGCGGCAGAAATTCAAGCAGACTGCCATATTGAGGGAACAGCGCCTGCAGATCGATGACGCCATCGGCGGTCGCCAGACCATATTTATTTTTATCATTAACGCGAAAGCTTAATAGTTTCATAAATCACCTTGGGAAGAGACAGAGGTGAAAGCCCCGACGTGATGATGAAGAGAATGAAATAATACCGGGGCGAAGTAACCGATTATCCGCAATACAGTAAGGCCGATTTCTGCATTGCGGATTCACAACTGATTCAGAATGAATTAACGGACGCGGCCCAGCTCGGCGGCGCGCATGGCGTCGTGGATCTCTTTTTCAGCCCCATTCTCGAGCGGCAGCAGCGGAGAGCGAACGGTGGCATGTTCAAGGATCCCTCGCGCAACCAACGCATGTTTAAGGGCCACGGTACCTTCCATGTGAGAACCGCGGTGGTAGACGCTTTTGGTCACCGGCAGCAGTCGATCGTGCAGCTGACGCGCTTTAACGTAATCGCCCGCTTTACCCGCCTTAATCATTTCAATTAACGGCTCAGGCGCGATATTACCGTAGCCGACCAGGAAACCATCCACATCAAACGCGGTATGCAGCAGATACTCATCGTGGCAGCTTAAGATTTGCAGATCCGGACGCTCGCGACGAATCACCGGAATTTCAGTATCCCAGCGGCGCATATTACGTACGCCATTTTTCATGGCAAATACGCCCGGCTGCGCGGAGATATCCAGCAGGGTTTTCAGGTTGTAGGTGGCTTTAGTGACATCCGGATACTGGAAAAGAATCAGCGGCAGGCCGCTTTCTTCATACACCACGCGGTAGCGATCCTGGGGGGCGCCATCCTGATAGCCAAAACGCAGCCAACCGTGAGAAGGATAGAGCAAACCTGCGGATGCCCCGGCGGCAACGGCGCGCTTCGCCTCCAGCGCAGCCACTTCGGTCCCTTCCCCGGTGATACCGGCAATGATAGGAAGCTTATCATCCACCGACTTCACAAATGCGCGGATCACATTCGCCTGCTCTTCCTGGGTCAGAAAAGTCCCTTCCCCCGCGTGTCCCAGAACCACCAGACCTTTCACGCCGTCGATGCTGCCGAGCCAGTTACCGAGGCGCTGAATGGCATCATAGTCTACGCGTCCATCGCGAGTGAATGGCGTAACCGGAGCCGGAGTCAAACCTCTCAGATCGATGTTAATCATAAATATCCCCTTGATGAGTAAGCATTTGTTTGCAGTTAAGCGATGATTTGAAACGAAAGTGAAATCGTTTCTGCAATCGTTTTCACGTAATTGACATTGAACCTCAAAAATAAAACCGTCAACGCCGTGTTGGTTAAAAATGCAACGCAGATCACAAACTAAACAGCAATCTGCATCCGGGATGAGATCCGTTATACAAAATTCAACCCTCCCCGCTTTCTCCAGGAAAGCCGGGGAGGATCGCAGGCGGATTATTTACGTGGAGACGCGGTAGACTTACGGGGAATAAGAGAAGGCGTGGTAATCCGCATATTATTATTTATCTCTGGATTCAATAACATATCAACCGCATTGCTGGCGATATGCTCCAGCGGCGTTCTGACCGAAGTCAGCGCCACGGGCAGTCTGCTCACCAGCGGAATATCGTTGTATCCCACCAGCGAGAGATCTTCGCCAATCACCAGGCCCTGCTGGTGCGCGGCCGCCAGGACGCCAATCGCCAGTTCGTCATTGACGGCAAACAGCGCGCTTGGGCGGTGAGGCTGGCTGAGAATTTTCATTCCCTGCTGCTCTCCCGAGGCGATGTTAAAATCTGAATGGCAGCACCAGTCCGCTTCGATCCTGAGCCCGGCTTCCTGCATTGCCCGCTCAAAGCCCTTACGCCGGTTGCGCGCGTTGGAGGCAAAATCAGGGCCGCCAATCAGGCCAATATCGCGGTGACCTAAATCGATCAGGTGCCGGGTAGCCAGATAGCCGCCAAGCTCATCGTCGCCTACCGATGAGGGGCTAAAACCGTCGGTACGCAGCGCCAGTACGTGGGGAACATCCCGTTCACGCAGGGCTTGCGGCAACGGATCGTCCAGCCGGCAGGTGGACATGATCAGCCCATCCACGCGGCGATCCAGCAGCGACTCAACGGCGTTTTTCTCCTGCTCCTTGCTATCCCCGCAGGTCGCTACAATCGCGAAATACCCTCGTCTGGCCGCGGCCCGGGCTATCTCTTCGAAAAGCATGGCGGTGACGGCATCGGTTAGCCTGGGAACCAGGACGCCAAGCGTCCCGGTATCGCCGCGCCGCAGGCTGGAAGCAACATAGTCCCGACGGTAGCCCAGCTCTCGGGCAACCTGGCGAATTTTATCTGCCGAGGCGCTGCGCGAGGTGGGTAATCTTTCATCGAGTACCCGTGAAACGGTCGAGACGCTAACGCCCGCGGCGCGAGCAACATCCCGCATTGTCGCCAGCTTTTTTTCCGGCAAATCGTTCAGTTCACTTTCTTGATCCATCTGCTGCTCCAACTCATCAATGCGGGTAAAAATCCGTGTTGCCCGTTCAACGGATACCATCGTGCAAACCGTGGGGTTAAAGGATCTTACGTCAAACCTCGCCCGGACAAAAGGAATGGTGCTTCACTTTGCCTGGGTGCGCCCGGCAGGTCGTTCATTGACCCTTTTTATTCACTTTGCCCTGCGTTCACCGCTTCGTTTTTTTACCGGTTAGTTTTTTCAGATTGTGAACTGCTCGACAATTATACAACAGGCGCAATTGACTTAGCGGTGAATCCAGCAAAGGATTAACTGAAAGTGAAATCGATTGCAGTAACGTTACCACAAACGAATTCAGAGAGCATTATATGCAGCACGTCTTTGGATAAGGGTCCGTTGCCCTGTTGTTATTCAGAACCTTACGTGTATGCCCCAGACAACGTTTAACAGGGTAATACTATGTCAACTCAGGCCATTGCTTCAGATTACGCCGTTGCCAGCGGAACGGCGTCAACACCGGACGCGCTGCTGGCAAGACTGGAACGTCTGCCCATCACCCGGCGGCTGAAGGCGATCCGCGTTATCGTCGGCTTATCGACGTTTTTCGATGCCTATACCATTATTGCTATCGCTTTTGCGCTTCCCCAGCTCACCCAGGAGTGGGGCCTTACGCCGACGTTTGTCGGTCTTATTATTGCGGCCAGCTACGTGGGCCAGCTGTGCGGCGCGCTGTTTTTTGGTTCGCTGGCGGAAAAAATAGGCCGTATCGGCGTATTACGTATCACCATCATCATGTTCGTTCTGATGGATGCGGCGTGCCTTTTTGCCTGGAACGGCTGGTCAATTCTGATTATTCGCTTTTTACAGGGGGTGGGTATCGGTGCGGAGGTTCCCGTTGCCAGCGCCTATATCAACGAATTTGTCGGAGCAAAGAAGCGCGGGCGTTTCTTTTTGTTGTATGAGGTGATTTTCCCTATCGGCATGATGTTTGCCGGATTGGTGGGGTATTTTCTGGTGCCTATCTATGGATGGAAGGTCATGTTTTTAATTGGCTTAGTTCCCTCAGCGCTGACCGTTCCACTGCGCTGGCTGATGCCTGAATCACCGCGCTGGTTGGCTGCAAAAGGTCGGCTGAAGGAAGCGGACAACGTCGTATCGACGCTAGAATCTGAGGTGATCAGGCGTGGGATGACGTTGCCCGAACCTGAAATAAAAGCCCCCGCGGTGCAAAAAGCGGCTCCGGAAGGGGTTAAGGCCCTCTTCGGCGGTATTTATAAATCCCGCACCTTTATGCTGTGGGGGCTGTGGCTGACGGTTTACAGCGTCAACAACGGAATGATCACCTGGTTCCCAACCCTTTACAAAACCTGGTTTAACCTCTCCCTCGATACCAGCTTGGCCTACGGCTGGATCACCTCCTCCTGCGGCGTCGTCGCTTCGGTGATCTGCGCCTTGCTGATCGACCGCGTCGGGCGCAAGCGCTGGTACACATGGGCCTTTTTACTGGCCGTCGTTCCGCTGATTGCGCTTTCTGTTCTGGGCGCAAAATCCGCCGTTGAAATTCTGATTCTGGGAAGCATGACCTACGCCATTCTTCAGACCATCGCCTTCTCGCTTTATCTCTATGCGGCTGAGCTTTATCCCACCCGGCTACGCGCCATTGGCACCGCGTACTCCAGCGCATGGCTACGCGCGGGGTCATCCATTGGCCCATTAATGGTCGGGTTTATCGTCAGCGGCTTCGGGATCCGTTTTGTGTTTGTCACTTTCGCGGTCATCGCGCTGATTGGCGGCTTGATTACGTGGATTTTTGCCATTGAAACCAAAGGGAAATCGTTAGAAGAGCTGTCGCCATAGACGGCCTGTGGCTCCGGGATTCGCGGAGCCACCTCTGACAGGAGGTCGGCGTAGTCGGCTGATTCAGCTGCGCCCTATCGGGAACACTTCATAGACCTGGCTCATCAACGGGCGGTGAAAAACATGAACACACTCATTAAAAGCGGCATGATGCTGCTGGCATTTCTCTATCCTTTACTGGCTCTGGCCAACGATACGCTTTTTTCTCCAACAGCAAAAAATATGACCGGAGAGTGGGGAGGCGTGAGGACGGATCTGCGTCAGCATGGCTATGATTTTACGCTGGAATATAGCGCGATGACGGCCACGAATATTTCCGGCGGTTACGATCGCGATAAAACCCTGCGCTACAGCGACCAGTATATTCTCGGCGTAGATATGGACCTGGAAAAGATTTTAGGTATTCGCGACGGTGAATTTAAAGCGTCGGTGAATAATCGTAACGGGCGAGATCTGACTCAGGATCGGCTACAGGATCCGCGCGCGCCGGTAATAGGCTCCGGTGTCCAGAGTAACTACGGGCGGGGGCAAACATGGCACGCGACGCAGTTTTGGTTCAAAAAAAGCGGGTGGGAGAAGAAGCTGGATATCAAGGTGGGACTGATGCCGCCAGGAGAGGATTTTGATAATAACGGCTGCTTTTTTCAAAACCTGTCGCTGTGCGGTTCTTTAGCCGGACACGGCAGCGGCGTCTGGTATAACACCCCTATAGGCCAGTGGGGTGGCCGCGTCAAATACAGCCCTACCCCAGCGCTATACGTCCAGGCCGGGGCGTTTCAGTACAATCCTAACTACGCCACCCGCCACGGAAGCTTCGAGCTCGATGGAACCGGGCATCTGGGGTACATGTACCTTTTTGAGCTGGGATACTCACCCACCCTCGGCGCGGCAAAACTCCCCGGCATCTGGAAACTCGGGGGCTGGTATAACACGGCGGAGGCCAACGATGTGCTGGATGATGACAATGGCGACCCCTATGTCCTCACGCACCAGGCCGCCCGGCGACACGACGGCCGCTACGGAGGTTATCTCTATATCAGCCAGCAAATTACCCACTCGAGCAGCCATCGACAAAATGGCCTTAGCCTTTTCGCGCATCTGGCAATGAATGATAAAGATACAGCGACAATGGACTATCAGATGCAGGCAGGCGCCATTTATAAAGGCCCTTTCGCCAGTCGTCCGCAGGACTTTATCAGCTTCGGCGTCAGTAAAATGCACGCCAACGACAGAGTCGCCCGTCGGGCGCAGCTCCTGAACCAGATGCGGGGGATCGAGGATTACGATAATCCCCTGTATGTCCCGGTTCGCAAAGCCGAGTACGCCGCAGAGCTGCATTATAGCTTCCGCGTTACGCCCTGGCTGACCGTGCGCCCTAACCTGCAGCTGCTGGCCCACCCGGGAGGAAGCGAGGAGATTAAAAACGCGTGGGTGATCGGCAATCAGGTGACCGTGAAATTCTGATAACACGGGCTGCCGCCGTCAGGCCTACTGTATTCGACCAGCAACGTGTCTTCCGCGGGGAGACGAATATCTCCCCATTTATCCCCCACGTCAAAGGGGATTCTGAGAGAGTACGAACAGAACTGGAGTCAGCTTCTTTATTTAGCCCTCTTGTCTATCGCGGGAAATTCATTGGCCGCGGTAGCGGTTATCCAGTCACGGAAACGCCGACAAATCTTCTGCAAGACCGCGGACTCGTCGTACACCAGATAGTACGCAATCGGCGTATTTACCGGTATTTTCAGCGGGTTAATCAGCAAACCACGCTTCAGTTCTTCACAAATAAGAGAACTGCGCACGAGCGCAATACCTTTATGCTGCCAGTCACTCCCTGCCCTGCGTAACTGAGCACGGTCTGCCGGTGTTCACTCAGATGCAGGACTGACTGGACGCCTATTTTTCCGGTTTCGCCCCGCAGCCGAAACAGCTTAACCGGGTATGCCGGGGGGATCGCAAGAAAAATCCAGCCACTTAAACTCGAAGGCGTCGATATCACGACTCTGACGCTACCGGCCAGAGGCACAGCTCTATAATCCGCAGTAGAATCCAATACCGGGCTTCACTGATAACGCGACCGGGTCATCTGTCAGGCATGGCCCGGTTTAAAAAGATACGCTGACAGTTCTGCTGCGGTGATATCAAACTCAAGTTGCTGTATGACTTCTGCCAGTTTTCCTCTGCCGTTTCACGGTCAATCTGATTCAGCAAAATCTGGATAGCGGCCAGTTTAAGCTCCTGAGAAAGGTGTTCCAGATCAATAACAATATCGCCGTCGGTTTCTTCAGCCGGTTCTTTGAAAAGTAAGCCGTAGTCCGTGTGTTCAGTATTCATTTCTGTCGTCTGCGCAACGAAATTTATTTTCGGGATTATTTCACCCAGTCTTCCAGTATCAGGCCCGGCACGCGCTCAAACTCCCGCACATTATTCGTCACCAGGATGGCGCCGGCCGCGATGGCGTGTCCGGCTATCGCGGTATCGTTTGGGCCGATCGGCGTCCCGACGAGGCGCAGCGCCACTTTGATGTCCGTCGTGGCATCCACCGCGGCGTGTTCCCAGGGCAGGACAGCATCGAGGCGCGCGCATAACGCGTCTACCAGTTGAATATGGCGCGGCGAGGCCTTCGGGCCTGTGGCGCCGAAGCGCATCTCGGCGTACGTCACGGCCGAGACCACGATGCGGTCACCGCGCAGCATCGCCTGTTCCAGGCGCTTCAGCACGGATTCCGGCTGCTCGCGCATGATGAACGAGCAGATGTTAGTGTCGAGCATCCAGGTTTTCTTCATGGCTCAAAGCGTCCTTCATCGCTGACCACATCCTCACGCTCTTTCAGAAAATCAGCGTCAGCTTTTTCCAGGCTGGCGAGCGAGCTCCAGGTTGGCCGGACGGGACGCAGGATGATGCTGTTCCCTTCCCGGACGATCTCCAGCTCGCTGACCCCCTCAAAATCCAGGTCCCGGGGCAGACGGATGGCGCGGTTATTGCCGTTTTTAAATATCGAAACTGTGTGCATGGTTTTCCTCCTGTGCTGATCATGTATGACGCTTGATTGCATATGTGAAGTTCATGCCCGACGGATGTGATTGTATAGGTGTTACATATGCAGATGTCAGACATATGGATATGCTGAACATATCCTTTATTCTCTCATTTACACCGGAGATCCGAAAAAAGGCACGGACGGAAAAGAAATTAATCTCTCACCGGACACTTGCTTTCGTTTCAGCCCAGGGTCAGGATACTTCGATGCTTATGGAGGCTGTTTTATGAAACGTTTTCTGTGTATGGCTGCAACGTTACTTGTAAGTACAACGGTATTTGCTGCGGGTGAGCTTGAAATTAATGATTCTCCGCTGACACGAGTTTTGAATGACCATAATCAGGCACGGGTGTCTTCCTGTAATGATTTTATTTCTCTGCGTAAAGCGGGTGAAATCGTGAAAGATCTACCCGGTCTTTCAGATCCTGATTACCACACTGCTGAAGATGCTTTATTTTCATGCTGGCTGAAAGCCTATACGGTTGAGCACAACATGATCCCGTTTAATGAAACAAAACCAACGCTGGGTGAACTACTTACGCATTTTCCTGCCAGTTCGGCCTATACCGTAAGCCATGAGGAACATGAAAACATAGAGCAGCACTATGCGGGTAAAACAATTACCGAATATACCCCGGGCCTGAAGGCCAGGGACGACAGAATGGAATCCGCCGCCAGCTCAACCGGTTATGTTCTGGATGATTACTATTCTTTCACTGATAAAGAAGGGGATCATCTCTACATTGTCGCTCTGACTGGTTACTCCGTTGGTAGCACGGTCAGTAACAAAGTATATTATCGCATTGATAATATGAACAACCGTGTCTGGAAGATAACCAGACTTAATGAAAACAGCCCGTTATGATTTTGCATTAAAGTTATAACCCCTCTCCATGAGATCCGAAAAAAGGCATAATCGGAATTTTAAATTTCATAGGCATAGACAGGACATGAAACACAGGTATTATCGGTCAAATTTATATATCGAAAACCAGCCACCCATGCCGTTAATACAGACACGCCTGCGTTGCTTTTCAGGGAGATAATGTTATGGCCGAGCCAATAAATCTGCAGTCCGACGTTGTGAGGCAACACTCGGCCCCTCGATTTTTACTGAATATGTGAGAACTCAAAAATCATTAAGATCGACCACATAGAAGACATAATTTTACGTTATGTTAAATGAACTTTTTATATAATCATAAATATAGAAAGTTTTCCGGATCAGCACTCACATAAGTCCACTTGATGAGTTGAGGATGAGGTTAATCATACGGAATTATATTGAGAAGCCGTGACATATCCCCAATATTATCCAAGTGCACCTGCTGGCTGATTAATCAGTCGTCCCAGAGTATTATACTTTCCCGCGTTAACTCTCAATGGCTAACGCGGGAAGCATTTTTGTTAGTAGTAGTTTATCGTAAACTCCACCGCAGAATCCGCTCTGCCCGCCGTCATTGTGGTACTTCCGGCAGTCCTGACATAGCGGGCTCTCAGAGGAATAGAATAGTTAGCGACGCTGTTCAATAAATTCAGGCCGCTGTCCACCGCCAGACCAGAGACCGCTTTTTCCAGTACACCGATATTCGATTTATCCTGAATTTCCAGGCACACACCGCTCGCCGCATCAGTCGTGGGTGCGATATTAGCGCAATGTTCTCCGCTCGGCATTTCACTAAACCCATAAACTGGATTAAACAGTACGTTGACGGTGTTTGGAGTCACGGAACCCAAAACAATATTATCATCACCATCCCAGCTAAAAGAAGGCAATTGATTGGCTATCGCTTTGTAGAAACCAAACATCGGCGGGCAATTATTCAACTCAATGGCAAAATCCACCCACGGTGTATTTTCCATATTGTCTGACACATTATGCCTCCCCATGGCCACATTGACATCGGGTGTCTGGCAGGTACCTGAGACTACATTAATGGAGCCGGACTCTATAATTAAACGAGGACCATAGTCTCGGGTCACTTCAGGCCCTGACGCATTCTCAAGAAACTCCATATGCAGAGTTACTGGCGGAACAGAGATGGGAACAGACCACGTCCCGGCAGGTATATCACCAGTCTTGACCAGAAAAATATCCACGGTAAGATACTGTCCCATATAAGACGCTATACCACCCCAGCCAGAGCTCGTTCCATTTCCCCCCCCCCAGTTCTGGATAAAGGGATAAGTCTTGAGGTTTGCAGAGGCAATCACAAGACCTAATCCGGGAATGCTTGTATCATAAATATTTCTGTTCCTCCACGTACCTACAATAGCTGGCAGACTACCTTCTATATTATGGTGCAAGGTAAGCGTTATCGTGCTTTGATCACCATCGGTACGAATACAGTCTGTAACGCCGAGAAAATCCCCATTATCCGGATTCTTAATACTTTGGCTCCAGAGCACCGTACCAACCGGACTGTTTCTTAATGCTGAAACCTGAATACCGTCAAGAAGGAGTGGCACATGATAATCCACATAAGTGGTGCGCCCTGACATGTTCGAGGCGCAATCTATTGCGGCAAGCGCCCTGCCCGGCAGCAGTGACAACAACAGCAACGACGCGAGAGAAAACATGATTCCGTGTTTTACTCTGATATCATCCCGCCGTTCGCCCGTCATCTCTGCCCGTTGCTTTCCTGATATCGCCCGCGACACGCCGGCGATATAAGAACAATATTTCGTGAGTTTTTTCATTAAACGCTGTGTCCCTGTTCTGTGCTTATTTAACAAGAATGCTGATGGCGGCATCGACACACGCTATATAAGCGCGGTGTCCTTTCATGCTGACCAGCCCGCGCTTACCGGCATTCCTTCACTGTTTTACCGGACTCAGTCCGTTATCGCCCGGCACTGCGCGGTGATCGACGTCGTCTCACTGCCTTTCACCGCCGGAGGCAACCGGTAAGTCAGGCGGCAGCGCTCGTCTGTCGCGTCGCCCCAGCGGATAAACAGATGCCCCTCATCGGCCTCCACGCGGGCAAAAATGCGCTTATTCTGCCCCACCACGCCCACCACGTTATTGCCCGCATCCAGGACGTTCGCCCCGAACGGCACCTCCGGCCCCCCGGCGAGGGAGATCAGCACCGGCCGCCCCTGCGTCGTGCCAAACGACAGCTTCACCACCGCGCCGCGGTACGGCGACACCTTCTGGCTGGTCTCGTCCAGCTCAGTTTCCTCCGGGATCCCCTTCGGATCGATGCTGATTTCATTGAGCTGGTAGGCATTCAGGTATGGCACCAGCGCGTAGCCCCGGCCGTCCACTCTGATGCCGGAATAGCCGCTCACCGTCGCGCCCTCCGCGCCTTTCGCTTCAACCAGCGCCTGGGTTTCGCCGGTATACGGGCTCAGTGTCAGACCGCCGCTGTGCAGCACCGCCGCGCCGCTCATCCCCAGCGAGTAGTTGTGATAATGCTTCCCGCTGCCGCCAAAGGCCTGCAGGGTGGTGTAGCGGGTACGCAGCGAGGTGCTGCCGTTGACGCTGGTATTACCGCCTTTACTGGCATTCGCCCCGCTCAGGCTGTAGCTGAGCGATTTATCCTCCAGCGCCGAGCCGCTGAGCGTCGCCTGCTCCCGCACGACGCCGCCGGGGTCGTGGTTCAGGTTCACGCTCATCTGACGGAACGGACTGCGGTCGCCCAGCGGGATCGTCAGGTTCAGCATATAGCGGTTTTCAAAATCGCCGCTGCCGTTGCGGCTCCGGCTGGCGCTCAGGCTGTAGCTGACCCGCCCCATCTGGTTGGAATACCCCAGCTGGTACTGACGGTCGCTGTCGTCCCGGTTCCAGTAGTTCTGCTGGTACGCGCTCAGCCAGAAACTCCCCCGGCCCTGCGGCAGGCTCTGGCTCGCGGTCACGCCTAACCGGCTTTTGGGCCGCATAATCGTGTTAACCTGCCCGTTCTGATGCTGGCTGTCCCGCAGTTGCATCGCCGTCATGTAATCCAGGTAGCCGTCGGTCGAAAAGCGGTAGGCCGCGACGCTGATATTGCTCCCCGACTGCGCGATAAACTTGCTGTATTTCAGCTGATAGCTCTGGCCGCTCATGCTGCGGCCGTGTCCGTCTACCGGCTTTACCAGCGCGGTCCGGGCGTGGGTCATGTCGAGGGAAAAGGCCCCCACCGGCGTGCCCACCGCGGCACCCAGCTGTCCGGCCTGGTAATCCTCATTACCCTGCAGCCCGGCGTAGCCGGTAAACAGGTTGCTCAGCCCGCGGCGGAAGGTGAACTCCCCCAGCCAGGGCTCGCTGCTGACCCACCCCTGACGCAGTTTCCCCAGCGTGGCGCTGTAGTGGTTCGTCCCCGGACGCAGCAGGTTACTGGTGGAGGCAAACGGCACTGTCTGTTTGTGTACGCTGCCATCGGACTCCTGCACTTCCACCTCCAGGTCTCCGCCGTAGCCGGTGGGGTACAAATCGTTAATCTCAAACGGGCCCGGCGGCACGGTGGTTTCATACAGCAGCCGTCCCTGCTGGCGGATTTGCACCCGGGCGTTACTGGCTGCCGTCCCGCGGATCAGCGGCGCGTAGCCGCGCTGCGAGTCCGGCAGCATCTGCTCTTCATTCGCCAGCTGCACGCCGCGAAAGGCCAGGGTGTCAAACAGCTCCCCGGTGGTGCTGGTGTCGCCGAGCGTCAGGCGCCCCTGAATCTGCGGGATATCCCGCTGGACATAGGTATTGAGCGTCTGGTAGTGGCTGCCGGTCTCGTCCCGCCAGCTCCAGCTGCCGTTGTGACGGAAGAACCAGCCGCCGATATTGACCCCGCCGGCCAGGCCGGTATAGGCGCTGTCCGCACTGCCGGAGCGGCTTTCGTTGCGGTAGTAGCTGGCGCTGTAGCTCAGCAGCCCGGCGGTGATCCCTTTGTCCCACATCGCCGGGTTGACATAGCCCCGGGGGTGGCGCACCAGATACAGCGCCGGGATCTCCAGCTCAAGCCGCTGCTCGCCGCTGTCAAACTCAACCTTCGCCTGCGGTATCACCGCCTGAATCCCCAGGCAGTCATTCTCAGCACTGCCTGCCAGCTGCGCCTGCGCCTCAGGGCTCAGCCTGTCGATATCGAGGTCAATATCGAGCAGGGCCCGGGGAGAGAGGCAGATTTCACTGCGCCGTTCAGGCGGGCGGAGCGCAACGGTAATATCTTTCACGCCCCGGGACGCGCCGTTGACATACACTTCTGCCCGGTACACCCCGGGGGCGGCCTGGTTCTGCTCATAACGGCTGAGATCGAGTTTCTGCTGGCTGCCCCGGCTCATAAACACGGTCTCAAACTCCACCGCCTCCCCGGCATACAGCGGGGCGCAGAACAGGGCAATCGCACAGGCAACCGGCCGGCGAATAAAGGGGGCAAAGGGTTTCATCGACAACTCCATTTTGTAAACCATTCCTGAACGGAGAAACTTATTTCTCAGCAATATCAACCGGTCGCAGGGCGCCGTAGTCGTTAATGATGACCGGGTAAAATGTGGTGACGGATTTATTCAGGGTGAAGGTCCGGGTGCCGCCCGGGGCCATCATGCCGCCCTCCGAGATCGGCCTGTCGCCCTTATCATCTTCCGTGAGATAAGCGACGGTAATGTGGAACGGCGTCGGGTTACGGGCGGTGACCTGGTTACCGGACCGGGTCCAGACCACTTTTGATGGTGCCTCTGTGGCGGCGTTCCTGGACAGCCCGGCAGGACGGAAAAAGACCTTCAGCCGCGAGCGAAATGCCATCTGCAGCCGGTTCTGTTTGTCAGGGTTTGCCACCTTAGGCGGCACTTCCAGCACGTTCAGATAGAAAACGGACTCTTTGTCCTGCGGCAGGGCCTCGCCGGTATAGCGCAGGCGCAGGGTCTGGCCGCGGCCAACGTTGACACGGTTAATCGGCGGGGTCAGGACAAACGGCGCCTTCGCGGTTTCCGGGGTGGACTTCGGGTCGCCGGAGTCCACCCAGGCCTGGATCAGGACCGGGCCCGAACCGTTGTTGTTCATTTTGACCGACACCTCTTTCTCGGCTGCCGGGTAAATAACCCGCGTACCGGTAATAACGATTGCGCTGTGTGCCGGCAGTGCGAGGCCAGCCAGCAGGAGAAGAAGCAGTCGGGAAAAAAGTGGGAGCTTCATGGCATTCCTTCCTTAAAACCGGCAGCGATCCCGCTGCCGGCGAATTAACGGATAACAGCGAACGTCTTACTGGTAGTCGATGCTGAAGTTGACGGCGCTTTCGACCAGACCCGGCGTGGTGGCGCCGGTCGCGTAGTACTCCACGGAGTACGGCAGCACGGTTGACCCGCTGGAGATATCAAAACGCGTGGTATTGACGGTCTGATCGGAATTACCCACCTTGATTTTGGTACCCGTTTGCTGATCGAGCAGCTGCAGCTGGACGTTAGTTGCCGCAGTCGCCGCCGCAGCGGTGTTGATCAGGTTATAGCTGTTAAAATCAACGGTAGAGCCGTTCTCAAAGAAGGCTGCCGCGGTGTTGGTCGCGGTGACGCCCTGGCAGTTCTCCAGACCGATGGTAAAGCCGGTGGTACCGGTCGTCTGACCCGCTGCCGCCAGGGTGGCAACGCTGACGGTCGGCAGAGTCACCAGCGCCGGAGAAGGCTGGCCGTCAACGGTGATGTCACAGGTGGTTGCAACCAGCTCGCCTTCAAAATTGATGGCGCCGTCTGCCGCCATAGCAGAAGAAGCAAAGCACGCGGAGGCGATAACAGCAGAAAGAGCAAGTGTGTTGAATTTCATTTTAAAACTCCATTTATTAATAAAACGCTTATCTCTCATCCTTTAATGAAAGATAAGTTCCATCACCGTGAAATTAATGTCTTCCAGCTAAACGTTTATCCGCGAGGAATAAGGCTCACCGCTGTCAGACAAGATTAACTTCATCCGGTAAACCAGATGCATAAAAAATCATTAAAATATTTACAGGTGTCTTACCAGAGATACCATATTCAATAAAGACCATGTACAAACACAAGCCACGGTTAAAACGCTCATACCGACACCTTCATACTGAGAATAACCCTGCACAGTAATATGCCACTGAATTACAGCTCAGCAGAATATAACGTTTTATTTCAAATAGGATGTTCAACCAAACAATTTTTATCTCTCTTATTGTTTCCGCCTTTTCACCGGTGGTTTCTCTTCAGATTGTCGGCTGATTCTACCAGACCCTATTTAAAGATTCGCTTTTCCGCGAGAAATTGCTCGGGTCATTTATTAGATGAATCTATTTTAAGCATCACACAATAAAAATTAACAATCGGTTTAATCGCAATATTAATGAATTTTAATAGTCAATAACTATCAATATACATCAAACAAATTTGTGTATATAATTTTTTATTAGTATTTTCAAAGCATTATAAAGAAACCTCTACACCAAAAATCATAACACACTGAAATGTATTAATAATTATAAATAAAGTCTTTTAAAAACATAAAGATAAATGAAATTTACCCCTCAATGAGCAACGAAAGGCAAAAAACATCAAATAAAAATTCAGAGCAAGGAGATTATTAGTGGAAAAGTCTTAAAAAAATAATGGGTGGTAATGAATAAAAAAAATGAAATTTATCAAGTAGTTAAGGATATAAACCTACAAGAGTTGTTTTTTTATTGTTAATAAAATAGCCCTTCCCCCATGGGAAAGGCCCTTTTCATTAAGATAAATCCTCTCTAAAATTTTCGCTGTGACTAATGAATTTACTACAAAATGCCCTTTTCAGAGGCCATCAGCCATTTTTTCGACGGTGCAAAAAGTGTCTAGATTATCCGTGGCGATTCACTCATCCTTATTGATTCTGGAAAAAAGGAATTATATATCTTTGATATTAAGACCCTTGTCGGAACATTACATCAGCATTCCTTTTCTGCGCTCATCAATAGCCAGTACATCGCTTTTTCGAGGAGCGTAACGATTGCTCAACTGCGTAGTTATATCGCAGCTGGGGTAGTATCATTGAATAAGCGGAAGAAGAAAATGGATATGACGCGCATGGAGGAATCGGTTTTGCGTGCGCTCTGTGCCGGAGTGAGTATGAATGAGATTGCAGAACACTATGGAGTGAGTTCCAAAAAAGTCAGCTCATTAAAGAGAGGTGCCTTGACTAAAATGGGCATTGATAATATTTCGTTATTTTTTCTCTCTTGCGATGCTGGGAGTTTTTCTGGCCATTTATTTCATGCTTTTATCCATCAATAGCAAAAAAAGCAGAAAAAACATTCCTTCATGCACCTTAGTCTCTTTGGCTAATAATGACCATAATAATAATGGAATGGATATTCAAGTATCCCAAAGTCATTGAAAATTAAACACATAAATTGTAGTTGTTACTAACAAGGTGCTTCATCATGAAATAGTGTATTTTACTTGGTGCATTAGTTGTTTGTTGCCCCCTGTCGTCACTTACCCCCATCATAGCAAAACTGAACGGCGTCAGGTACGGTGAACAGAACCCAAATCGCGGATGGTAAGGTGTCAATTGTACTGCCGAAGGCTACATCAAAATGTCTCACACTCTAATGGCAAAAAAGTATCCTGCGGCAAATAGGCCGAAAGGGGCTTGGTACGCCGTAAAAGACAAGGGTAAGGTAATATTAGCCGTTAAAATGACACAGAATTATCATAAAGAAGCACAGCTCAGAGTTTGTAGAAGTCATGAAGAATAATCTTGCGACCTTTCTCCTGAAGCTGGCTCCGCGACCATTAATGGCAATAAAATGCAGCGGATTAAAGCCATTTGCACGGATGCAGCAGTGGAGTAACCACGCTCAGGTAGACAGTTTCTTCCGTGGGGTCAGTCCAGAGTTCCCTGATCAGATTTTGCGTCGCGCATCTTCCTTTTTCTCTGTTTCCTCCGATCGTGTATGTCATGGCATTATCCCAATTCTCCCAAAAAGCCCGGAATGGCCTGCAGGGCGCACCAGAACTGGCTTCCGAAAGGATCCAGTGCTGAAAACGATCCTTTACCGGTTTGGTTTTACCCGCGATAATGTGGGTTAAGCAAACAAAAGGATCCGCCGTTTCGGGTCAGAATAGCTGTATCCATAACCAGTGCGTGCTCTACGTTAAAAATAACCGATGAACAACGTCATTCCCCTGCAGAATTCACCAGAACGCGTCGACCAGTTGAACATGGCGCAGTGAGGCCTTCGGACCAGTTGCGCCGAAGCGCATCTCGGCGTAAGTCACGGTCGATACCACAATGCGATGACCGCGCAGCACCGCCTGTTCCAGGTCAGCCGGACGGGACGCAGAATGATGCTGTCCCCTTCCCGGACGATCTCCAGCTCGCTGACCCCGGCATAGCCTTGCGGCTATGCCGGGTATTTCAACTACCGCTTGATTAACGCAAACACGCCCCAGCTAAAATACTCACGCGTCCAGGTGACATGGCGTTTTGGCGCCATCGTCAGCTCCGCCCTGACTTCTGACGCAAAGTCATCATCGGGGTTTTCCTCTAACCAACGGCGCAGGGTGAGCCATTTCGCCGCTTCGTAGCGGTCCCAACCTTCCTGGTCCGCCAGCACCATTTCGACGAGGTCATAGCCAAGCGCATCGTAAGAGGAGACCAGGTCGGGAAGCGTCAGAAAGTCGGCGAGCGAAGAGGCGCCACAGGCCTGTGCTATCTCTTCCGTTGCCGGAATCTTGCGCCAGTACGGTTCGCCAATCAGCAGCATACCGCCGGGTTTGAGGCTTTTGCTCAGCAGCGCGATAGTCCCGGCAACGCCGCCGCCGATCCAGGTCGCGCCAACGCAGGCGGCGATGTCGCATTTTTCCTCGGCGACGTACCCGGCAGCATCCTGATGAATAAAGGTTACGCTGTCGGCAACGCCGAGCTCTTCTGCCCGCTGCTGAGCCTGCTGGCTGAACAGCGCGCTCATATCAACGCCGATACCGCGGATGCCGTGATCGCGCGCCCAGGTACAGAGCATCTCCCCGGAACCGCTGCCGAGGTCGAGTAGGCGGGTTCCGGCCTTCATCCGCAGCACGCGGCCAAGGGCGGCGTATTTTTCCGGCGTAAATGGGTTATGGATGCGGTGAGCGCTTTCACTAATGGTGAAAATACGTGGGATATCCAATGGTTGAATTCCTTTTATGGGTGTTGCACAAAGAGAATCGGGAACGTTTTTTTCGGCCAGCAGCGCGTACAGCTTGCCGGCAAAGGTTTCGCTGACCGGCCATTCTGCCTCATACGGGCGGGTAATGGTGGTCAAACCCGCCGTACGCAGCAGGTCGAGATAGCCGTCATCGCGCCATGCGGTCATCTGGCTGCCGAAGCGCGTCACCTTGCCGCTCTCTTCAATCGCCATGAACAGCGTAGAGCTGGTTTGCGCCGCCGGATCCCAGGCGTGCTCGGTCAAAAGCAGGTGCGGAACATCCAGAAACAGCCCCTGCGGACAGCGCTGCCAGCCGGGCTCGGCCATTCCCTGACGTTTAACTTCGGCATAGGTATGAACCTCGATGAGCAGCTTTCCCCACGGAACCAGCCACTGCGCGCAGCGGTTGACCAGCGAACGGGCCTCAGCCGCGCTGAACACATTCAGTTCACCGAAGGTCATCATGATGAAATCAAACGGTGTTTCCGGCGCGTAGTCGCGAACGTCCTGCTGGTGATAGGCAATATCAAGCCCGGCCGCCTGAGCCTGCTGGCGGGCCCAGGCGATCGACGCCGGTGAAAAATCCACGCCCGTACAGCAGAAGCCGCGCTCGGCCAGCAGGCGGGTGTAAAAGCCCGGCCCGCAGCCGAGGTCGAGAATGCGGGCGCCGGCGGGTAGCTGTCCGGCAATCCACGCCACCTGTTGTTCGATAACCGCCTGCCTGCGGCTGGCCCAGTCGTGCTCCTGCGACAGATGGTTCTCTAGCATACGCTGGCTAAACGCCGGGTCATCCCAGGGGATTTTGCGCTCCCGGGATGACAACACGATATGCCTGGAACCTGTAATAATCGTGCCAATAGTCATCATCATTTCCTTATTGATTACTCGCGCCAGTGCTCGGGTTTCATTAACGCCCGGGCGCACTGTATTTGACCCGTTCGTCCCAGCGGCTGAGATGAAAGCGGCTGCAGCATCCAGCAGGCTTTGAGCGCCTCGGGAATGGGATAAGGCGCCGGATAGCCTTTATCTCCCGCGCATGGCTCAAACCCATGCCTGGGGTAGTAAGTGGCGTGGCCCAGAACAAATACCGTCTGGCTTCCCATGGCTTTCAACTGCTCAATGCCGTGCCGGATAAGCCCTCCGCCAACGCCCGCGCCCTGGTATTCCGGCACCACCGCAAGGGGAGCAAGGATGTGCATCATCGGCGAGTCCGGCTCCCCTTTGAACGTCGCCCGGGTGAATAAAATATGCCCAACCGCCTTTCCGTTATGCCTGGCCAGCAGCGATAACGTCGGGCAGGCGCTCTCATCGTTGAGCAAATCGGCCACCAGCCTGGCCTCTTTGCTGTAGCCGAAAGCCCGGGTTTCGACATGGAGAATGTCATTGGTATCGCCTTCAGAGGCGACATGAAAAGTGAAGCTGTGGTTTGTCATCAGAGGCTCCTTAGCGATTATCCAGCTGTGCGCGGACATTATTCAACCCGGTGGTATTGATGCGATAGGGCTGTCCGTTGACGGACTTAATCAGCTTTTTGGTTTTGAGTTTTTTGAAAACGGCGAGCGTGCAGTCGCTGAGCAGGAGCCCTTCGCGGCTGTAGCATTCAACAGAAGTGACGCGGCCTGATGCATCGCGAACGTGCGCGATCCGGCCACCTTTAGCGAGAACGTGTAAGGTACGTTGTTCCTGACGGGATAGATTCATACTGAAGAAACCTGTTCATCATCATGCGTAAAAACGAGCCAACACCCGCAGGTGTTCGCGTAAGGTTTAAGCGCAGCGATAACCAGTCCGGCCTGAAAAGGTCGGGAAACTGATTATCTAATGATGACATTCTCCAGCATCAAAGCCTCGGTGAGAGTTAAAAAGGTATTTACCAGCGAAATGATAACATGCAGTTTTTATATGGAAATCTTTATAGTCAAAAAGTGTGATCTGCGGCGAGTCCGCACGCTTTCTGACACTTATGGTCGACATGTTGATGCCATTGGTTAACCATTTATCAAGACGTGACGCACGGAACCTTATACCCTTCTGAGCGTCAGCAGAATCTACAGGCGCTACTCAACGGGGCTGAAATGAAGTCGGGCCTTTCACTTATGCCATTAGCGAATCTCCATCACATTTTGGTTTACCAATTTACCTTTCATGGTTGACTTGTTCGACCAATTGGAGGAATTTATACGCCATATCGTCTGGTTTCTCCTCCGTTACGATGGTTGACCGGAACCGACGCTCCCATCAAAGCAGCGGCCTGAAGCAGGTCAACAACGTGAAGAGGTTAAGCATGGAACAGACATGGCGCTGGTATGGCCCTAACGATCCGGTCACTTTAGCTGACGTCCGTCAGGCGGGCGCGACCGGAGTGGTTACCGCCCTGCACCATATCCCGAACGGCGAAGTGTGGACGGTTGACGAGATCCTCAAGCGTAAAGCCATCGTGGAAGAAGCCGGCCTGGTATGGTCGGTGGTCGAAAGCGTACCGATTCACGAAGAGATCAAAACCCATACCGGCAACTACGCGCAGTGGATCGCTAACTATCAGCAGAGCCTGCGCAATCTGGCCCAGTGCGGTATTCGCACCGTGTGCTACAACTTTATGCCGGTCCTCGACTGGACCCGTACCGACCTTGAGTACGTCCTGCCGGATGGCTCCAAAGCCCTGCGCTTCGATCAGATTGAATTCGCCGCCTTTGAGCTGCATATCCTCAAGCGTCCGGGCGCGGAAGCGGACTACACCGCCGAAGAGGTCGCCCAGGCGAATCAGCGTTTCGCCGCCATGAGCGATGAAGATAAAGCGCGCCTGACCCGCAACATTATCGCCGGTCTGCCGGGCGCGGAAGAGGGTTATACCCTCGACCAGTTCCGCCAGCATCTTGCGACCTATAAAGATATCGATAAAGCCGCCCTGCGCGAGAATTTCGCTGTCTTCCTGAAAGCGATTATTCCCGTCGCCGAAGAGGCTGGCGTGCGTATGGCGGTGCACCCGGACGATCCGCCGCGCCCGATTCTCGGCCTGCCGCGCATCGTCTCGACCATTGAAGATATGCAGTGGATGGTCGACACGGTGAACAGCATGGCGAACGGCTTTACCATGTGCACCGGCTCCTACGGGGTCCGCGCCGACAACGATCTGGTTGATATGATTAAACAGTTTGGCCCGCGCATTTACTTCACCCACCTGCGATCTACGCTGCGTGAAGAGAACCCGAAAACCTTCCACGAAGCCGCGCATCTGCACGGCGACGTGGACATGTACGAAGTGGTGAAAGCGATTGTCGAAGAAGAGCACCGCCGTAAAGCAGAAGGCAAAGAGGATCTTATCCCGATGCGTCCTGACCACGGCCACCAGATGCTTGACGACCTGAAAAAGAAAACCAACCCCGGCTATTCCGCGATTGGCCGCCTGAAAGGGCTCGCTGAGGTTCGCGGCGTCGAGCTGGCGATTCAGCGCGCTTTTTTTAGCCGCTAATTCCTGACTGGCGGGGCCGACAGCGCCCCGCCTTTATCCCTTCGGTCGCCTGTTGCGGCCCACCCTGGAGTTTGCTATGACTGCCACCCTTGCCGACAGCAACCTGCCGGTTACACGCCCTGCGTGGGATCGTTCTCGCCTGGTATCCCGCATCGTTCACCTGGGCTGCGGCGCGTTTCACCGCGCGCATCAGGCGCTTTACACCCATCATCTGCTGGAAACCAGCGATAGCGACTGGGGCATCTGCGAAGTCAACCTGATGCCGGGCAACGACCGCGTCCTGATTGAGAATCTGAAAAATCAGCAGCTGCTTTATACCGTGGCGGAGAAGGGCGCTGACAGCACCGAGCTGAAAATCATCGGTTCAATGAAAGAGGCGCTGCATCCGGAAATCGACGGCTGCGAGGGCATACTGCGCGCCATGACGCGCCCGCACACGGCCATCGTCTCTCTGACGGTCACTGAAAAAGGCTACTGCACCGATGCGGCCAGCGGTCAGCTCGATCTGAATAATCCGCTGATTCAACACGACCTCGCTAACCCGGCGACGCCGAAATCCGCCATAGGCTATATCGTCGAAGCGCTGCGCCTGCGCCGCGAAGAGGGGCTAAACGCCTTTACGGTGATGTCCTGCGATAACGTTCGCGAGAATGGCCACGTGGCGAAAGTGGCGGTGCTTGGCCTGGCCCAGGCGCGCGACCCGCAGCTGGCGGCGTGGATTGAAGCCCATGCTACCTTCCCGTGCACCATGGTTGATCGCATCGTGCCCGCGGCGACGCCCGAAACCCTGCAGGAGATTGCCGACCAGCTTGGCGTCTACGATCCGTGCGCCATCGCCTGCGAACCGTTCCGCCAGTGGGTGATTGAAGATAGCTTCGTCAACGGCCGCCCGGCGTGGGACAAAGTCGGCGCGCAGTTTGTTGAAGACGTGGTGCCGTTTGAAATGATGAAGCTGCGAATGCTCAACGGCAGCCACTCTTTCCTCGCGTATCTGGGCTATCTCGGCGGCTATGAAACCATCGCCGATACCATGACCAACCCGGCCTACCGCAAAGCGGCTTTGGCCCTGATGATGCAGGAGCAGGCGCCGACGCTGTCGATGCCGGAAGGTACCGATCTACAGGCTTACGCCACGCTGCTGATCGCCCGATTCAGCAACCCGTCCCTGCGTCATCGCACCTGGCAGATCGCCATGGACGGTAGCCAGAAGCTGCCGCAGCGTCTGCTGGATCCCATCCGTCTGCATTTGCAAAATGGCAGCGACTGGCGTCACCTGGAGCTCGGCGTGGCGGGCTGGATGCGCTACACCCTGGGGATCGATGAACAGGGGCAACCGATTGATGTCGTCGACCCGCTACAGGCGGAATTCCAACAGATCAACCAGCGTTATCAGGAAGCGGAACGCGTCCCGGCGCTGCTGGCCATAAGCGGAATTTTTGCCCACGATCTGCCGGACAATAGCGAATTTGTCAATGCGGTAACCCAGGCGTACCAACAGCTGTGCAAACGCGGCGCCCGCGAGTCCGTTGCGGCAGTCAGGGCCAGCCTGTAATCACCCTCCTGTTACGGGTCAACTGAAGCATAATTTGGTTGACCCGTTTTGAGTATCCCCAGCCGAGAGAGATGCTAACCCTCCAGCCAAATGCTATAGTCAGCCACCGGGCTATCGCATCTCACAACATAACATCATGAAATCACAAATTTCTCAGCACAGACCCTATCAGGAAGTCGGCGCGTTGATCCGCGACCTGATCGTCAAGACGCCCTATCGCCCCGGCGATCGCTTACCGCCGGAGCGCGAGATCGCCGAGATGCTGGACGTCACCCGTACCGTGGTTCGTGAAGCGCTGATCATGCTGGAAATTAAAGGGCTGGTCGAAGTGCGCCGCGGCGCCGGGATCTACGTGCTCGATAACGCCGCCGGAGAAGGCGCGGCGGAGAGCGCGGACATGAACCACTGCAATGATGCCGGTCCGTTTGAACTGCTGCAGGCCCGCCAGCTGCTGGAAAGCAATATCGCCGAGTTTGCCGCCCTGCAGGCGACCCGGGAAGATATCATCAAAATGCGCCAGGCCTTACAGCTTGAAGAGCGCGAGCTGGCCAGCAGCGCGCCGGGCGGCTCCGAAAGCGGCGATATGCAGTTTCACCTCGCCATCGCCGAAGCGACCCATAACAGTATGCTGGTAGAGCTGTTCCGCCAGTCATGGCAGTGGCGGGAGAATAATCCCATGTGGATCCAGCTGCACCGCCATCTCGGCGATACCCACTACCGCCAGGAGTGGCTGGTGGATCATAAACGGATCCTCGCCGCCTTAATCAAAAAAGACGCCCGGGCGGCCAAGCTCGCCATGTGGCAGCATCTGGAAAACGTTAAACGGCGCCTGCTGGAGTTCTCCAACGTCGACGATATTTACTTCGACGGCTACCTGTTTGACTCCTGGCCGCTGGACAACGCGGACGCCTGACCCCTTCTGCAAACGCGCGGACATCGCCCGTCCGCGCGCCCCTTGCCGCTGCGCCGCAATCATTGATAATGATTCTCATTTTATTGTCGCTCTGCCCGCGCAATGGTAAAGTTACCCTATCTGATGACGCCCCCTTTCCGGTGCCGACAACCGCATGAACAAGACAACGACGCACAACGAACCCGCCCGCCAGGCGCCGAGAAAAACTTTCTCCGTCAGCGAGTTTATGGCGTTTGGTGAACGATACGGTATCGACTACCGCTTCCCGCTGCTGCGGCAAACGCCAGCCCCCTCGCACGCCAGCCCGGTGCTGCGGGGAGAAGTGGAAGAGATGACGCTGCCCTGCGGTATGTGCGTCACCCATTCTGATGTTCAGGTGTTGCAGCCCTATGAGACCACCTCCCGCCACAGCAGCCCGCTCTATATGCTGGTGGTGCTGGAAGGCTGTGTCGCCCTGACCCTCAACGGGGAGCAGCACCTCGTCCGTTCCGGGATGGCGTTCACTTCGCGTCTTAGCGAACAACAGACGATGCGCGCCCGCCACGATGCCGACAGCCGGCTACGTACGCTCTCCCTCGGACTCTACCCGGACGGCGCGTGGCGCGACGGCCTGCTCGATTCATTGATGCGCGAATGGGAAAGATGCCAGACGCCAACGCTTATCTGGCAGATACCGGGGTTTCTGCTGAGCGGGCTGCAGTACGCACAGCAGAGTTCGCCTGGCCGCGTTTCCCGCCAGCTGATGCTGGAGGGGCTGATTCTTCAGCTGTTCGGTCACGGGCTGAGCGTATGCCAGGACGAAAGCGCGAAGCACGTCGCCCCGGCGGGCGGCGAGCGGCAGCGGCTGGAGAGGGTTCGCCGCCTGCTGGAGCAGTCGCCGGAAAATGACTATAGCCTCAATGAGCTGGCCCAGCGGGCGGCGATGAGCTCCAGCAGCTTGCGCAGCAAGTTTCGCCAGACATACGGCTGCTCGGTCTTCGACTACCTGCGCGACTGCCGCCTGGCGCGGGCAAGAGGCTATCTGCTGGAGGGTTATAGCGTACAGCAGGCGGCCTGGATGTCGGGCTATCAGCACGCCACCAACTTCTCTACGGCTTTTCGTCGGCGCTACGGCATCTCGCCCTGCGATGTGCAAAAGGTGGGCTAATCCATTTTTCCCTTTTTTGCGAAAAATAGTTAGCGGCTTTGGCAGCGCGCATACGTATCCTGGCATTGCGCATAGCTATAGAGAGCATCAAAAAGGTAATAATTCTTATTAACAATTAGAAATGCCTTTGGAGATGTTCATGTTTGCGAAAACTCGCCTGGCGCTACTGGTGGGATGGGTGACCGGCGGCGTCGCTTTCCCCCTGCTGGCCCAGGAAACAACTAAAAACGAAACCATCGTGGTCACTTCGCAGATGCAGAGCGGCGCGACCAAAATTGCCACGCCGGATATTGAGACGCCGCAGTCGGTGTCCATTATCACCCGCGAGCAGTTTGAAGAACAGGGCGCGATCAGCGTCCGCCAGGCCGTGAGCTATACCCCCGGGGTTTACAGCAACCAGATTGGCGCCTCCAACCGCTTTGACTATATCGTCCTGCGCGGCTTCTCCGACGGCAGCCTGGATAACGTCTATCTCGACGGCCTGAAAATGATGGGCGATACCAACTCGCACAGCTCGCTGGTGGTCGATCCGTGGTTCCTCGAAAATATCGAAGTGGTGCGCGGCCCGGCCTCGGTGCTGTACGGCCGCTCTTCGCCCGGCGGCATCGTCGCCCTCACCTCGCGTAAACCCTCATTCGATCCCGGCGGTGAAATCAAGCTGTTTGCCGGGAATAACAACCAGCGCGGGGCGGCGTTCGACGTCACCGGGGCGCTGGACGATAACGATCGCGTGGCGGCGCGCTTAAGCGGCATGACCCGCTATGCGGACTCGCAGTTTGATACCTTAAAAGAGCAGCGCTACGCGATCATGCCCAGCCTGACCTGGCGCATCACCGACCAGACGCGACTTGATTTAATGGCCTATCTACATCGCGATCCGGAGGGCGGCAGCCACTCGGGCCTCCCCTATGAAGGCACCGTGGTGCCGCACAACGGCAAGAAAATCGCGAATACCTTCTTCGAAGGCGAAGATGATTACGACAAGTACGATCGCCGCGAAAATATGGTCGGCTACAACTTCGAGCATATGTTTGATAATGGCTGGTCGGTGCGGCAGAAGCTGCGCTACCTGCATACCAAAGTTGAGCTGAATCAGGTGTATGCCGCGGGCTGGCTGAACGAAAGCGAGCTGAACCGCGGCTATTCCGGCTCGGACGAAAAGATGAACGCCATCACCCTTGATAACCAGCTCGACGGCAGCGTCGATACCTGGGCCGTCAACCATCGCCTGCTGATGGGGATCGACTATCAGGACCGCAGCAACGACACTACCGGCTACTATGGCGCATTTCCGGCTATCGACGCCTTTAATCCGGTCTACGGCGCGAAGCCGGATTACATCACCATGTACAGCCGCGAGAAGCACAAGCTGCGCCAGACCGGCTACTATCTGCAGGATCAGATGTCCTGGGAGCGCTGGCGCTTCACCCTCGGCGGGCGCTACGACCAGGTCAGCGTGTCGAATATCGATAAGCTCAATCAAACGCGCAGCGATCTGGATAAGAACAACTTCAGCACCCGCGCCGCGCTGCTGTATCTGTTCGACAACGGGTTTGCCCCGTACATCAGCTACTCTACCGCCTTTACGCCCACCAGCTTCGCCGATGAAAACGGCAACGTGCTCGATCCGATGAAAGGCAAGCAGTGGGAGGCCGGGCTGAAGTATGAGCCGGAAGGAATGAACAGCCAGTTCAGCGCCTCGGTATTCCGCATCAATCAGACCAATATCGCCACCAAAGAAGAACCGACCGATCCGTATCGTTCGATCGGCGAAATTGAGTCGAAAGGGGTGGAGCTGGAGGCGATCAGCCAGCTAACGGACAGCTTCCGCCTGCAGGCCGCCTATACCTATACCGACATTCGCTATAAGAAAAGCAGCCCGGAAGAGCAAGGCAAGCGCGCCGTCTACGCGCCGCGCAATCAGGCCAGCGCCTGGCTGAGCTACGATGTGAAAAGCGGGCCGCTGGATGGCCTGACGCTCGGTTCCGGCGTGCGCTACGTCAACGGCATTACCAGCGATCGCCTGAATACGCACACTCTGCCGTCCTATACGCTGGTGGATATGGCGATTGGCTATGACCTGTCGAAGGTGGGAATTAAAGGCCTCAGCGCCCAGCTGAACGTCAATAACCTGACCGACAAGAGCTACATTGCCGCCTGTAACTCGCTCTCCTACTGCTACTTTGGCGCGGAGCGCAGCATCGTCGGCAGCGTCTCCTGGAAGTTCTGATAACGTTAAAAAGCCCGGAGTTTTGGCTCCGGGCCGCCGGTTAATCTTCCGCTTTATAGGCCCACGCGGGCATGGCCGTTAAATAACGCATCGCCCGCTTGCGTGATTCCACGGGCCCGACCTTCTGCCAGGAATCGAGGTACTCGGCCAGGCCGGAAACGGCATCCTCCCAGGACTTAAGCTTCCCCTCGCTATCGCAGCACCAGGCGCAATAATCGTCGCTTGCGCTTTTCGCACCTTCGGCGGACATCGGCATTCCACAGGCCTGACAAAACCTTTCTTGCTGTGACATAGAGCGCTCCTTTCTTGCCAGTTGAGCATAAAAAATACCGCATTTTTTGCACAATAACGTACCGCCAGTTCAAATAACCGTAAATTAAAGGTGGTTATTGCGGCCGAAAAACGCCCGGCGCCCGGTTTCCTCAACGCGTTCGACTACACTAAACAGGGACAAATGTTTGACGCCGCTGGGTCTGCCGGGAGTATCAGTCCCCGCCGAGCCGGACGCATTCACTGCTAAAACAGATTAAGACAGGACGCAATCATGCAACTTAACGACCCTACCCTTTTTCGCCAGCAGGCAATGATTAATGGACGCTGGCGCGACGCCAGCGGCAAAGAGACTCTCGCGGTGACCAACCCCGCCAACGGCCAGCCGCTGGGCAACGTACCCAAAATGGGCGCCGGTGAAACCCGTGAAGCTATCGATGCCGCCGCCCGCGCGCTGCCCGCATGGCGCGCCCTTACCGCCAAAGAACGCTCCAGTATCCTGCGCCGCTGGTTTGAGCTGATGATGGAACATCAGGACGATTTGGCGCGCCTGATGACGCTGGAACAGGGGAAACCGCTGGCGGAAGCAAAAGGCGAAATTAGCTACGCCGCCTCCTTTATCGAGTGGTTTGCCGAAGAGGGCAAACGCATCTACGGCGACACCATTCCCGGCCATCAGGCCGATAAGCGGCTGCTGGTGATTAAGCAACCGATAGGCGTGACCGCCGCGATCACCCCGTGGAATTTCCCCTCGGCGATGATCACCCGCAAGGCGGGCCCGGCGCTGGCCGCAGGCTGCACGATGGTGCTCAAGCCCGCCAGCCAGACGCCGTTTTCCGCGCTGGCGCTGGCGGAGCTCGCCAACCGCGCCGGGATCCCCGAAGGGGTATTTAACGTCGTTACCGGTTCGGCCAGCGAGGTCGGCGGTGAGCTCACCGGCAACCCGTTAGTGCGCAAACTCTCCTTTACCGGCTCGACGGAAATTGGCCGCCAGCTGATGGAGCAGTGCGCGAAAGATATCAAGAAAGTCTCGCTGGAGCTGGGCGGCAATGCGCCGTTTATCGTTTTTGACGACGCCGATCTCGATAAAGCCGTCGAAGGCGCGTTGGCCTCCAAGTTTCGCAACGCCGGACAGACCTGCGTCTGCGCCAATCGCCTGTACGTCCAGGATAGCGTTTACGATCGCTTCGCCGAAAAGCTTCAGCAGGCGGTCAGTAAGCTGCAAATTGGCGATGGCCTGCAGCCGAACGTCACTATCGGGCCGCTGATTGACGAGAAAGCGATCGCTAAAGTGCAGGAGCATATCGCCGATGCGCTGGGCAAAGGCGCGCGGGTAGTAACCGGCGGGAAAGTCCATGAGCTGGGCGGTAATTTCTTTCAGCCAACGATTCTGGTGGACGTCCCCGGCGATGCGAAAGTGGCGAAAGAAGAGACCTTTGGCCCCCTCGCCCCGCTATTCCGCTTTAAAGATGAGGCAGATGTTATCGCTCAGGCCAACGACACCGAGTTCGGCCTCGCGGCCTATTTCTACGCCCGCGATCTGGGCCGCGTTTTTCGCGTCGGCGAGGCGCTGGAGTACGGCATTATCGGGATTAACACCGGCCTTATCTCCACCGAGGTCGCCCCCTTCGGCGGGGTTAAATCTTCCGGCCTGGGTCGGGAAGGGTCGAAGTATGGGATAGAGGATTACCTGGAAATCAAATACATGTGTATTGGGATTTAGCCGATGAACGCGCCAGTTCCCGCTGGCGCGGATGATTTCACCCGCGATCGCGGATCGGCCGGAACATGAAGCCCGCACGGCCGCCAGTTTGCCACCCGAGCCTCTGTTACTCTTAAATCCGGATCATCATTCATTATGCTTAATGGCAATGATAAAAAGTTATCGATTATCAGTCATGGACAGGTTCGACATAAGATTAATCGTAGGCTACAATAATCAACGCCAATCTAAAGCTTAATTTTTCAATAGATTCATAGACATAAATTCAGCTTTAAAGAAGGACAGGACATCATTTTATTGACTATAAAACGAGCAAAAAGATGACGGATAGTACCATTAAGATTTACAATGCCCGCTATAGCAAGCTGATGAAGCTAATGGATTTTTTTGCCGTCAACCTGTTTATTTTCGCTTATTTAAAATACTTTTTCGTCGAACCCTCAACGGCCTCTCTGTTCCTGGGAATAATATATTCACTGATTTTTATCCGGGCTAATGAACACTTTCAGTTATATTCCGGTCAGTTCAAGGGACAATATTTAAAAAAATTAACCAAGCTGTTCTTCAGCGTCTGTATTAGCGGACTGTTGTCATTTTTATTATTCGTAAGCGCCGAACTATTGCTGAACAATCACGCCAGCACAAACGCGGTGCGGTTGGCTGAAATAATTGTGCTGTGTTCGATGGCCATATTTATTAGCATGTTTCTTATTCGCGTTATCTCCAGCCGCTATTTTTTCAAATCCAGACTCAAGGTGGCTATTTTAGGCATAACGCCGGCCGGACTGGCCATCGAGCAGGCGCTGTTTAAGGAGTATACCCACGACGGGATAGACATTACCTTCTTTGAGGACCGCGCCGTTCAGCGCGACAGTCGCCTGCTCAGCATTGAGAAAAAAGGCAACTCAAGAGACCTGCTGGCGCTGGCGAAAGCCGGAGAAATCGATGAAGTCTATATTGCCCTGCCGATGGTCGCCCAGCAGCGTATCCGCCAGTTCCTGAACGAATTTTCCGACACCACCGTGGACGTATTCCTGGTGCCGGACCTCTTTTCCTACAGCTCACATATTTCTCAGCTGCGGATGTTCGGCAATATTCAGACCATCAGCATTTTTACGTCGCCATTTGAAGGCGAAGGCGCGGTGCTCAAGCGTATCGAAGATATCGTGCTTGGCGCTTTTTTTACCCTGGTCAGCCTGCCGGTGATGCTGGCGGTAGCGATCGGCATTAAGCTGACTTCGCCGGGCCCTGTTCTGTTTAAACAAAACCGTTACGGCCTGAACGGTAAACAGATCCCCGTCTGGAAGTTCAGAACCATGCGCGTAATGGAGAACAGCGCGGTAGTGACCCAGGCGACCCGTAACGATCCGCGCATTACCCGCTTTGGCGCTTTTTTACGCAAAACCTCGCTCGATGAACTGCCGCAGTTTTTTAACGTACTGCAGGGAACCATGTCGATAGTGGGTCCACGCCCTCACGCGGTGGCCCACAATGAGCAATATCGCCTGCTGGTGGAAAATTACATGATCCGCCATAAAGTGAAGCCCGGCATTACCGGCCTGGCGCAAATTCACGGCTTTCGCGGCGAAACCGACACGATTGATAAAATGGAAAAACGTATTCAGTACGATCTGGAATATATACAGTCGTGGTCGCTGCTGCTGGATATCAAAATCGTTTTTTTAACGTTTTTCCGCGGATTTGTGGGGAAAAATGCGTTCTGAACTCACTTTCCTCGCGGGTCTACTGACGGTTCCTTACGCCTGGGCGGACCTGCAGGCTAAACCACATACCGGTGTGGCTGGCATCGATTTCGAGAGCCAGGTGGGTTATGACGTCGGTTACAATGACAACGTGACCTGGCAACGCTACGGCGGCAATGAAATCGGCTCCGCTTATCAAGGTGTTAAGCCGATTTTCAAAGCCATCGGCGAGCGCTACGAAGACCGCTATTTACTGATGTACTCCGGCGATTACCGCCGCTACGCCAGCGATAGCGCAGATAACCGCGATAACCATTTTTTTATGTTTAACGGCAAGTGGCGCTTCGGCAGCATGCACGGGCTGTCGTTGGATCTCGATGAAACGTTCGGTCATGAAGAGCGCGGCCGCGATACCACCGAGGGGTTTCTCCCCGAGCAGTTTACAGAGTTTGGCATTAATCAGCCTATCGCCACGCGCTTCTTTAACAGCGAACTGCGCTATAGCTACGGCGCCCCGGAAGGGCGCGGCAAAGCAGAAGTCGCGCTCATGCACAAGCAGCTGCGCTTTCGCAATCTCGACAGCATCGAGGACGCCAGCGCCGACTTTCATTACTACATGCACGATCAGGAGTGGCATGAAAACAGCCTGGTCGCCGAGCTGTTTGATCAAAAAGCCAAAACGCTGCGCTATCGCTATAGTTTTATCACTAACCAGCGTCGCTATGAGCTCAACCCGTTAAAAGATAGTAATGAATACTATCTATTGGTCGGCATGAAAAACCGCCTTTCCGGCAAGACCGAGATCCACGGCAACGTCGCCTGGCTGTATAAAGATTTCATCCATAACCCCGACTCACAGGGGTTCAACGGCCTGAACTGGGATATTAACGCCGACTGGAAACCGCTTGAACAGATAAAGCTCAACTTACACAGTTCGCAGCGCATTAAAGATCCCACCGACTCCGGCGGCTATATTCTGGTATCAAATTTCGGTGTGGGGTATGAGCACCACTGGCTGGTCGACAGATTCTCCACTCTGGTTGATTACTCTTATATTACAGAGGATTACAAGCACCAGACCAACGGACGCAAAGATCAATCAAATCTCGTGTCGCTCACCTTCAACTACGACTACCGTCCATCCGTTAATTTTCAGCTGAAGCTGCAATGGAACACGATGCATTCTAATAAAGAAAAAGATGCCTTTTATATTGGCCCGGACTATGACCATGAGGTCGAGCGCACGCTGGGCTATAACGACTCGGCCATTATTTTTATGACGCAGGTACAAATATGATCCTTACCTATGGAAAACGGGCGATTATTCCTCTTCTGGCGCTATGGCTGGCGGGCTGTTCGGCTCCCCAGCAGACGATCCGAACGCCGCCGGACGCCGTTTATCATCTGGATCAGGGCGATGAGATCAATATCGCGGTTTCCGGCGAGCAGGATCTCACTATGCGCGTAAAAATCGATAATAGCGGCAGCGTTGATTATCCTTATATAGGCTCGCTGATGCTGAAAGGAAAAACGCCGGAACAGGTCGGCAACGAAATTGCCGATAAGCTGCGCGGTAGCTATCTACAGGCGCCAATGGTGACCGTGAGCATTGCCGAATACCGGAAGATTTATCTGTTAGGCGAAGTCAAAAAACCGGACGGCTACGCATGGGAACCCGGCTTAACGGCGGAAAAAGCCATTGCGTTGGCCGGCGGGTTTACCGATCGCGCCGATCGCCACGACATCCGCATTCGCCAGTTTCGCGGCGGTAAACTGCTGGAAAACGTCGCCGCCGACTCCGCCGTACAGGCTGGGGATACCATTATCATTGGCATGAGTTTCTTCTGATATGGCAATTTCATTGGTTGAAAATGGAAAGAAGAAAGAAGGCTTTATCGACTTCACGCCTTATTTCAACAAAATTAAGCACAAGCTCATCTGGTGCCTGGTGGTGGTCGTGGTGGCGGCAGCGGCGTCATGGATCCTGACGCGCTTTATGTCATCCAGCTATACCGCAACCGCGACGGTGCTGTTTAAAGCGCAGCCGCAGGACGTCACTCCCCTGCCGCGGCTGGAAAACTACGATTCCACCCGCAGCGATTACTATGAAACCAAATATGCGCTGATGGGCTCACGCGTGGTGCTTGAGGCTGCAGTGAAGGCGATGAAGTTGGAACAAGACCCCGAGTTTAACGGCGGGGATAATCTTGATCTGGCCACGCGCGTCAATAACGCGGTTCGCGCACTGCAAAAAAACCTGACCATCTCCGGCGTGCGCACCACGCAGCTGGTTTCGGTTTCCATGGAAGCGAAATCGCCGCAAAAAGCCGCCGATATCGCCAACGGCGTGGCGCAGGCGTTTATCAATTACAGCCTGGCGCAGAAGCAAAAAACCTTGCTTCAGGCGCAGGGCTGGAACGAAAAAATGATGGACGATCTGCGCGCTAAGCTCGATCGCCAGAAAGCCGATATCGATGATTTTCTTAAACAGAACGGCCTGCTGACCTTCCGCAGCATGGATGGCTACGAGACCGAGCGGCTGGGCATCGTGATTAACCATCTTGCCGACGCCACCCAGCGCCGTCTGAAAGCGCAAACGGTATGGGATAAAGTGCGCCGTCAGCAGGGGAAACCGCCGGAAGCGATCATCTCGCTGCCGGAAATTTCCGGCCATCCGCAGATTCAGGATTTGCGCATCGCGCTAATCCAGACCCGGCGTAACCTGTCGGAAGCGGCGAAACACTACGGTCCTAAGCATCCGAAATATCTTCAGGCCCAGGCCCAGCTACAGGTCGTCAACGGGCAGATAGGCCAGGTGTTGGGCGAACTGCTTAACGGCTTACGCCAGCAGTATCAGATTGCGCTGGACGATGAGCAGCACTACCAGAAGATGCTCGACGACCAGAAAGCCGATTTCCAGGCGCTGGGGGCCAAGCGCGACAAATACAACACCATGATGACCGCGCTGAACAAAACCGAGGAGCTGTATAAATCGCTGTATCAGCGGGCGAATGAGCAGAAGCTTTCCGAAACTTTTTCGGTTCCTGACGAAGCGATCTACGATGCCGCCGTGCCGCCAAATCAGCCCTCTAAACCGCAGCGCGGTCTGCTTATCGTGATGGCGACCCTGATGGCGCTGGCGCTGTACATCATGTACCTGATTGTCAGCACCGCGCTCGACAAAACGGTGAACAGCATCAGCGAACTCAAAGCCAAAACGGGCCTTGATGCCAGCGGGGAGTTTCCGCTGCTGCCTCAGGCGAACAGCGCGCAGCTGACGTTCCAGAATCTGCTGTACGCCGATATGATCCACAGCCTGCGCCTGGCGCTGCTCGGCCAGACTGAGTCACGCGGTACGATACTGGTGACCTCGGCGCAGGCCCATGCCGGCAGCAGCCTGATAGCTGAACTGTTGGCGTGGTCGGCCAGTAAGTCAGGCAAAACCTTGCTCATCGACCTGGATTATCTGGCCAACGCAGGCCTCTCCGCGCGCTATCCGCAGCATAAAACAGGGTTCAGTGCGCGTCTGGAAGACCGCTGCGCCACGCCGCAGGCGGTCGTCTCTCTGGCCGACAATCTTGATTTTATGCCGCGCGGCGAACTGAACGACTCGACGCTGCTGCTGTTAACCTCGCAACGGCTCCCGGCCCTGCTGACCACGCTGCGGCAGACCTACGATTCGCTCATTCTTAATGCGCCATCGCTCGGCCTCGCTCAGGACGGCCTGCTGCTGGCCCCGCACGTCGATATCTCCCTGCTGGTGGTGAAAGCCAGCGAGCAAGCGTCCCGCGTCCGCGACGCGCAAAGCCGTCTGCACGCCGCTGCGCCAACGCCTGTCGCCATCATGCTTAACCAGGTGAAAGAAGAGAACCTGGAGACTCAGGAAGGCAAACGCCTGCCGGAGCGCGGCATGGGTGAACTGATCTCACCGAAGTAGCGATCATGAATTTAATTAAGAGTATTTCATCCATCGCCAGCTCCTCGGTCCTCTCGCAGGCAATCGGCGCATTTTCCGTGTGGCTGATTTCCCATCGCTACGGCATGGCGGAAGTCGGGCACTACGCGATGATCTACAGCAACGTGCTGATTGGCGCGCAGGTTTGCACTTTTGCGTCGCAGCTGCTGATCCCGCGCCAGGAGGAGCATGAACTGGGGCAGAACGTGGTGTTTTGCCTGCTGCAAAGCCTGCTCCTGGCGCTGCCGTGGGCGGTCATCACCGGACTGATATTCCATCTCAATATCGCGTTTCTCTATCTGCTGACCTTCGGCTATGCGCTGGTTTTGATCGCCGAGAACCTCTCGCTGCGCGGCGGCAACTATCCGTTTCTCACCTTTCAGCGCATCGCCGTGTCGCTGGTGGTGGCGATAGCCCTGCTGACGATGCCGAACGCCACCCTGTTCTATATTGCCTGGATGGTGGGCATTTTGCTGCTGCTCAGCCTGTGCCTGCTGCGTTTATTTCACTTCAGCACCCTGACGCCGGCGCATTTTTCTCCGCGCGCCAACGGCCTTTTCGCACGCCAGCACTGGCAGCATCTCAGCCGCGTCGGCAGCGCGGAAGTGCTGGCGATGGCCAGCAACAATCTGCCGACGATGCTGATTAACGTCTGGTTTTCACCGCTGGTCGCGGGTTATTTCTCGGTGGTGAGCCGCTTCTGCTTATCGCCGGTGATGATTGTCGGTAACGCGGTGCGCAATTCCATCTTTTCAAAATGGTCGATGGATTTTCGCAACAACACCTTTAACTATGCGGAATACAAAAAAATTCGCCTGCTGCTGTTGGCCGCGGCGCTGATCTGTATCCTTGGGATCTGGATTTTCTATCCGCTGGTTATGCGCCTGGGCTTCAGCCAGGAGTGGCTCAATTCGATCCCGACCTCACGCTATATGCTGCCTTATCTGTTCGCCGCCCTGGCCGTCAGTCCGCTGACCGTTATCGAGCTTATCTTTGGTTCTAAACGCTATTTTTTACGCATTCAGATAGAGCAGCTGCTGATCATTATCGCCGCTTTTATCGCGCTGCCTGAATTGGGCCAGAGCTATGAAATTGCCCTGCTGACCTTCTCTGTTCTTACCAGCATTCGCTATCTGTTCATTCTGTTGAAAATGAATAAGCGGGCGCTCCAGCTCTCCCGGCAGGAGCAGAAAATATGCAGCTAAACACCGGTCGCTATCTGGAAGCATTCGCGCTGACGACCATCGTCTTCTGCGGCACGGTGCAGTATTTCACCGGCGTTGTCGCCGTACTATGGCTTCCGTTTTTCATGGTGCTGGTAATGGTGGTTCTGCTGATGATGCAAAGCCGGCAGCAGCCTCTCGCGCTCAGCGCCCGCGAGAAGGTGGTGCTGGCGCTGTATCTGACTTTTATTATCCTTAGCCTCTGCGCCACCGTTTTACAATCCGGCATCGTCACCGCCATCGTCGGTTTTAAAAACGAACTGGCCCTGTCGCTGGTGATGTTTTGCATGCTGCTTGGTATGTTTCGCGAGTCGCAGCTGCATCGCCTGACTCAGCTTTTTTACTGGCTGTTCTACGTCCAGTTCCCGCTGGCTATCTATCAGGTGCTGGTGGTGGTGCCAAAACGCGTCGCCCTGCGCGGTGAGGATGAAAAGTGGGATTCGGTAGTCGGCACGTTTGGCGGCGACCCGATGGGCGGCGGCAATACCGCGGCCATGGGGATGTTCTGCCTGCTGATTATGCTGCTGAAGGTGTCCGAATTTAAGCACGGTATCTGTTCATTCAAATCGATGGCGGCGCATATCGTGCTGGCCTTTTTCCTCTGCGTGGTGGGCGAGGTAAAATTCGTGATTCTGCTGTCGCCGTTCTTACTGGCGCTGCTGTGGATCATGCCCGCTTACGTCAGCGGCATCAGCAAAGTCACCCTGCGCTCGTTGATGATAATCGCCGCCGGAATGGTGGTGTTAATTTTTGCCGCTATCACCATTCTCGCCTCCAACTACTCGTCGGCCTTTGGCGGGGATCCGACCAAAAGCGCGCTCTCGGTATTTATCGATTCCCTCGGTTATATTTTTGATACTAACTACATTATGGAAAGCGGCGAGCTTGGCAGGTTTACCACTATTTTCTTCTGGCTTAAGCATAACGAACTTTTTGGCCCCGGCGGAATGCTATTTGGCTACGGTCTGAACGCGACCAACAGCGGCAGTACCGTCTCCCCAGGCTATATTGGCGCCTGGTATCATCTGATACTCGATTCCACCGCGCTAAGCATGATGCTGTGGGAAGTCGGTATTATCGGCGTGATCTTATTTATCGCCATGATTGCTTCTATTCTTATCGGCATGCGGCCCAAAGAGACCTTTTCCCGCTACGATCTAAAGCGTGAAGATTTACAGCTGCTCAGCTCCGCGCCTGCATTTTACGTCTTTGCCATCGGCTGTTTACTCAGCCTTCCCTACAGTCAGATCCTGATGATCATTCCCATGCTACAGTTTTTATTATGGCTGGCCCTCGGGGCGCTCATTGTCATTCATCGTTCCGTCCGTCTGAACTCCGGTACCCAATATGAATAAAACGCCATCAATTACCGTCAGCATTAAAACCCTCAACGAAGCGCAGGGGATTGAAAAAACGATCGACAGCGTCCGCAAGCAATTGCAGCCTTACCCCCATCAAATTATCGTCGCCGATAGCCTCTCCACCGACAACACCCGGGAGCTGGCCATCGCCAAAGACGCGATGGTGGTCTGCCTTGATAATGCGAAAGATCGCTGCTGCGGCGTGGGCCACCAGCTGGGCTGGTTATTCAGCGAAGGGGACTATCTGCTGCTGCTGGACGGCGATATGGAGCTGGAGCCGGGTTTTCTCGACACCGCCGTCGCCTTTCTCGAAGAACATCCCGAATACGCTGGCGTGGCGGGCAGCGTCGAGATGGATGATGCCGCTAACTATGAATTTAAATCGCGCAAGCAGCGCCTGCATCTTATTTATCCGCAGGGTGATACCGACCATCTTGGCGGCGGCGGACTCTATCGCCGCTCGGCAATCGAGAAAATTGGCTATCTGACTAACCTTAATCTCCACGGCTATGAAGAAGCCGAATTGGGGATCCGCTTGCAGGCCGCGGGCTATAAACTCCACCGCCTCGCTGCGCCCTATTTTAGCCATGCTTCCTATACCATGCCGACGTTTAGAATGTTGACCTATCGCTGGAAGAACGGTTTTTTATGGGCGCCCGGTGAGCTATTACGCAACTGCTGGGGGAAAAACCATTTTCCTGCCGCGCTTAAGATTGTTCGCAACGAACTGATATTCACGCTGTATATCCTGGTATTGATTATTTGCCTGCTGTCGTTAAATCCCGGTTTGATTATTATCGCCCTGCTTCCGCTGCTGGCGTTTATCGCCCTGAAGGCGATTAAAAATAAGTCGCTGCGGGACGGCGTACAGAGCGTTATCAACTTATCGTTATTTTCCGCAGGTATGGTGCGAGGCCTCATGAACTCCGTTCGCGATCCGATGAAACAACCCGCCGTGACCGTCTCCAACCCAAAACATATCCAGACAGAACATGAAAATATTATTCGTTAACAAATTCTTTTTTATTAAGGGCGGAGCGGAAACCGTATTTTTCCAGGAGCGAGACGCTATGCTGCAAGCGGGCTATCAGGTTGTCGACTTCAGCATGCAGCATGCAGAAAATAAACCCTCGCCCTGGGAAAGCTTCTTCGTACACAACGTGGACTACCATCAAAACCACGGGCTGACGGGCAAGCTCAAAGCGGGTATCGACTTTATCTACAACGCGGAGGCCTGCAGCAAGCTCAATACGCTGCTGCTGGCGCAGCGCCCGGATATTGTGCACTTTCATAATATTTACCATCAGCTGACGCCGGCGCTGATCGGCGTCGCCAAACGCTTTGGCTGCAAAACCGTGCTGACCGCGCACGATTATAAAATCGTCTGCCCATCGTACACCATGCTGCGCGATGGCCACGTTTGCGATGACTGTCTTACTGGTTCGGTGAGCAACGCCTTCCGCCATCGTTGCCAGCAGGGCGACACCTTTAAAAGCCTGCTGCTGTCGCTTGAGGCCTACTGGCAAAAGTTCGCGCAAAATTACGCCATGCTCGATTGCATCATCGCTCCCAGCGAATTTATGCGTCAGACGCTGCTGCGTAAATTACCCCGGTCACGGATCGAGACGATCGTCAACGGTATTGATGCCAGCGCCACGATCCCGGGCGATACGGCGGGCGATTATTTCCTCTATATCGGCCGCTTGAGCCGTGAGAAAGGCGTCGCTACCCTGGCGCTGGCGCAGCAAAAAATGCGCCAAATGATGCCGCTAAAAATCGTCGGCGACGGCCCTCTCGGCAACGACCTGCGCGCCCGCTTTAGCGGTCCGGAATTTCTCGGCTATATGCGCCACGGAGAAGCGCTCAACGCGTTGATTCGCGGCGCGCGGGCGGTGATCGTCCCTTCCGAATATTATGAAAACTGCTCGATGTCGGTACTGGAGGCGATGGCGTTCGGTCGCCCCGTCGTCGGCGGCAATATCGGCGGCATTCCGGAGCAAATCCGCGATGGCATTGATGGCTATCTGGTGGAACCCGGGGATGCCGACGCGCTGGCGCGCATCATGGATGGCCTGGCCGCCAATCCGCAGCAGGCGCGGGAAATGGGCATCAACGCGCGCCAGCGTTTAGAAGAGAAATACGATCTCGCCCGGCATATGCAGGTTCTGCAGGAACTCTATCAGCAGCTTGTGGGGGAAGCGAAATGAAGCTCAAAGTGACGGTGCTTGGCACCCGCGGTATTCCGAATGTCCAGGGCGGCGTTGAGACCCATTGCCAGAATCTCTATCCGGAAATCTATCAACAGAATCACGCCGATATCTGCGTCATTGCCCGCTCACCGTACGTTGACTACCGCCGCAGCGAATATAAAGGCGTGCGGTTAAAAAGCCTGTGGGCGCCTAAAAGCCGCAAGTTCGAAGCCATTATTCACTCAACGCTGGCAGCCTTCAGCACCCTGTTTGACGGCTCAAATGTGGTTCACGTTCATGCGGTCGGCCCTGGCCTGGTGGTCCCTCTGCTGCGCCTGCTCGGCAAGCGCGTCGTTTTTACCCACCACGGCCCGGACTACGATCGCCAGAAGTGGGGCAAAATGGCGAAAGAGATGCTGCGTCTTGGTGAGAAATGGGCGGTGAAATATGCCAATGAAGTTATTGTTATCTCGGAAGTGATTAATACGCTGATTAAAACCAAACACGGCCGTACCAACGCTAACGTGATCTATAACGGCGTGCGCCAACCGCCGCTTCCCGCCGAAGAGACGCGACAGGCCACGCTGAATCAGTATTCGCTGAAAGCCGGGCAATACATTGTCGCCGTCGCCCGTTTTGTCGAAGAAAAAGGGCTGCACGATCTGCTTGCCGCCTACAAAGCCTCGAACTGTTCGCTGCCGCTGGTGCTGATTGGCGATGCCGATCATCCGGATGAGTATAGCGAGCGACTGAAGAAACAGGCGGCCGCTACCCCGGGAGCGATCATGACCGGTTTTATTAGCGGCGATCCGCTGCATACCTTGTTCTCACAGGCCGGGCTTTTTGTTCTTCCGTCTTACCACGAAGGGCTGCCCATTGCCCTGCTGGAGGCCATGTCCTGGTCCTTACCGGTTATCGTCAGCGATATCCCCGCCAACCTGGAGATCGGCCTGCCTGCGGAGGTTTATTTTCCGACGGGCAATGTCGCCGCGCTAGCGCAAAAGCTCCAGTCCTGGCGCGGCGAGGAGACCGTGGATTACAGCCAGTTAATGCCCAAATACCGCTGGCCGGACATTGCAGCGAAAACGGCTCAGGTCTACCAGCGATTAACGAACAAGAGTCAACCGTGACAAAATCAACATCCGACCTGGTCATTGAGCGCTTTTATTCCGCGCTTGATGCGGAAACAGAAAGTTCATTAACGCCGGAGCAGAAACGCGGTATCGAACAGGCGCTGGTGAGATCGAGCCTGGCGTCGCGCCATCGTATCGACTTTCGCCATAGCTTTCCGTTTCTGCATCGTCGATATTTTGTAGTCTTTTTATGCGGTCGCGATCTGCGCAAAATCCCGCGGGAAAGTACGCTGCTCGGGCGTCTATTTTCCACCCTGGCGATTACGTTTGCCGTGCTGTTCGCCATTCTTGCCGTGCTGCTGGCGCTCTATATGCTGAAATCCGCGCTGGGAATCGATGTGTTTAAGAACTTTCACGTCGGTATCTGGACATGGTTTGTGAACCTCCACGATAAAGTGAATTAACGATGAGCTCTTTTTCGCCGCGCCGCGCCGCGCTCTGTTTGGCGCTCCTGCTGGCCGGAATCATTCCGTCTGCGGCGGTACTGGCTGAACGCACGGTTATCACCCCGCCGGCCTTCACCGGTCTGTTAACGAACCCAGGGATCGGCGTGGCCAGTTTCCACGATGGTTATGGCCAGAAGCCCTCTCTGCAAGAGTATCCGAACACCGGGTTTGAATACGATCGCTTTTACTGGAGCGATCTGGAGCCTGAAGAAGGCGTCTATAATTTTGCGCCGATCGATCATGCCTTCAGCGTCGCCGCTCAGCATCAGCCGGCGATGAACGTCGGATTGCGTATTATGGCGCTCGATGAACCGCAATCGGGCTCGAAAATCCCCGCCTGGCTTATCAAAAAAGGCATTCAGGGACAATGGGTCGAAAATGGCAAAACCTTTGTCCCGGATCTCAGCGATCCGACTTTTATCGCCTATGCGCAAAAGCTGCTTAACGCCCTCGGCGCGCGTTATGACGGTAATCCGGAGCTGGCGTTTGTCGATATCGGCATGGTGGGTTCGTGGGGTGAATGGCATAACTCCAATTTCCCTGACGTCGCGCCGTTGATGGAAAAGTACACTCCGCAACAGCTCAATCGCTACGTTGATATGCACTTCAGCAGTTTCCCTAAAACGCCCAAAATCATGTTGATCAGCGGCGGCGACTCGCTGGCCTGGGCCAGCCAAAAAGGCGCCGGATGGCGCGCGGACTGCTGGGGAGACTGGCATAACTTTTCCCCGGAGTGGAGCCATATGCGCGATGACTATCCTCAACGCCTGGCCGCCGCGCAGGCGGCGTGGGGCGGGTTTAATGACGGCTGGCAGCACGCCCCCGTGAGCCTCGAGATTTGCGGCTATATGGCGGAATGGGAAAGCGTGCAGCATTACACTCGCGAAGAGGTCCAGGCAAGCTTCGACTGGGCATTAGCGCAGCACGCCAGTACCCTGAATCTGAAATCGCGACCGGTGCCGGCAGCGTATCGCGATATCGTTGATAATGCGTTATTGCGCATCGGCTATCGCTACCGGGTGAGCCAGCTGGAATTTGATACGCCCGTACGTAGCGGCATGCCGCTTACGCTGAATGTCACCTGGCGTAACGACGGCGTCGCCCCGGCCTATCTCCCCTGGCTTGTACAATGGCGGATAGTCAATGCGGCGGGCGATACCGTTACGCAAATCAAAACGGCGGATGACGTTCGCCAGTGGCTGCCCGGAGCTCATCAAAGCCGCGCTACGCTAGCGCTGCCTGCCGGGCTGCCTGACGGTCAATACCGCCTGCAGGCGGCCCTGGCCAATCATCAGGGGCAACCGCGTATTCAACTCGCTAACGAAGGTCAAACCGGTGACGGATGGTATTCACTGGCTTCGTTTAACCTTAAGGAATAATCATGTTTGAGGCTATCAGACAGGTCGGCCAGGAGATCAAATCCTGCGGCGGCATAAAAGCGAAAATCGCGGTTCTGCTCTATCGTCTGGCGACGCTCTATCGCAGCCGTAATCCTCTGTGGAAGATCTGCGGGATCCCGTTCGTTATTCTCAATATCGTGATTAACGAGTGTTTATTTTGCATTGAGCTGCCGTGGCGAGCGCGCATTGGCTATGGGCTGAAGCTGTATCATCCGCACTGCATTGTGATTAACCGGGGAACGATCATCGGGCAAAATTGCACTTTGCGCCAGGGCGTCACTATTGGCAGCGTGACCGATAGTCAGGGCCGGGAAAGCGCTAGCCCGCGAATTGGCGATAACGTGGAATTTGGCGCCCACGCCGTGGTGATTGGCGCGGTCACGCTAGGCGACAATGTCAAAGTCGGCGCGGGCACGGTGGTAACCAAAGATCTGGCCGCCGGCATGATTGCCGTCGGTCAGCCATACCGGGTATTAAACGGCGATTAGCGTAGGTTTGCCTGGGGACAAAACCCACGCTGATAGAAACGCGGGTTTTAACGCGGGATAGCAAAATGACCGGAACTTAGGCCCTCAGCTTAACCGGTTCGCTGAAATCATCGGCGGGCTCCAGCTTAAGGCTGAAGGTCGCCAGTAACGCTTCGGCTCGTTGGTGAAAATCGCGTAGCGTCTTTTCGAGCTTTTCCGTGACTTCAGGATCGTCAATCGCGACCGGACGCCAGTCGCCTTCTTTATCGAACAATCCAAACTGATAGCTATAGGTGAAGCGCGAAGCCTGCGCTTCCATCTCCATCCACCATCCCCAGAACTCGCGTTTTTCAGGCGCTGGTTTTACGTTGACGCAAACTGCCAGGCAATCGAAAAAGAAGCGGTTGTCTTCACATTGCTCCTCACGGATGTAAGGGCCAAGCGCCGTGAATTTCTTAATCAGCTTACTCTTCAGGTGTCCACTCGGTAACGTCATTGCGATCTCCTTTAGTGATGCTATGACGTTACCAAATCAATAGAATTTAGCAATATATTAACTAAATCTATGGCTAATCCAGCGGGCGATCTGCCGCAGGGCGTGATCGAAATTACGGTAGACCGGATTGAACGGGATCTCCAGCAGCTTGCCGTCGGAGGAGGAGGAAGTGATTAAACGCGACTCCTCTTCCGGACTGAACGGATCGTCTTTCCAGAAACCGGAGAGCATCGGCGTAGGGCAGCGACGCCCCAGCAGACCCTGAACCTTCAGGGAATAGCGGTTAAGCTCAACCCGCAGCGCTTCGTCGGAGGCGTCATGCATACCCAGACGCGACGCCAGAACGTCGAGATACATTTCCGGCACCCGTCCCTGATGCAGCGGGTCCACCAGCAGTCCGTGCACCACCGGCCCCAGACAGGCCACCGCCTTCAGGCGCTGGGGTTCAAGATAGCCCAGCCGGACGGCGATGTTCGCGCCGAAGCGGAAACCAAAGGCGGCCACCCGGGTATGGTCAACCCAGGGAACATTAGACAGATGCTGCAGCACATACTGGTGCAGCATGCTGGTATCCTGGGTCAGCTTGCATTTTGAAGAGAAACCGATGGAAGGCATATCGACCGTCAGCATAGCGATGCCCAGGGGCGCAAAATAGTTCTCGTACAGGTTGTAATAATCGGTCTGTAGCGCGTCAAGCCCGCCGCACATCAGCACCGTCGGGAACGGCCCATCGCCCGGCGGCATATGTAAGAAACCGGTGATCGGCGCGGCGCCGGGGATGGCGAACTCCAGCTCTCGCAGTTTGCCGGGCAAGCGCTGGGCGGCTTCTTCATAGGCCCGGTATGCCAGCACCTGCGCCTGTTCCGCCAGCTCATCGCCCTTGATATGCGGATAGGCGGCAATGCTGTAAAGGTTTGCCGCATGGAGCCAGTGACGGCCGCTAACCAGAAGATTCTCTTCCTGACCGGCCTTTTGCTGCCAGTCCATCGCCTGTTTGGCCCATTCAAAGATCCAGTTGCCGCCGCGATAGCCCACGACCGTATCGTAAAGCTCGGGGTCGGTCCGCTCCGCATCGCTCATGACGATACGCGCCTGCACGTCGAGGATTTCCTGTGGCGTCACGCCACGCCAGATCCACATCAGGCGGTTAATCAATCGGTACCAGTGATCAACGTGATTGCCGCTAAGCGCGGACTGGATCGGTTGTTGCGCTCCGGTGTTAAACCGACGCACCAGCGTAGAGGTTTCCGGATGTTTGAATCGGGGTTTAAACAACGTTTCGCTAAGGTTAGCCTGGGACATGTGCCGCCTCCATCATGTTGCCACTCAAGCTATTGTAACCTGCGTCAGGGTAAAAAAAACCACGCCCGGCAAAACCGGGCGTGGTAATTAGCATTTATGCGGGAAATTAACGGCCTGCGATAGGCGGTACGAATACCACGCCCATATCCCACGGCTGTTCAATCCAGGTATCCTGAGGAATATCAACGACATAATCATCAACCAGAGGGCGACCTGCCGGTTTGGCGAAGATGGTGACAAAATGTGCTTTAGGATACATTTCGCGGATGGCAACGGCGGTACCGCCGGTATCAACGAGATCGTCGATCACGATAAAGCCTTCGCCATCGCCTTCCGCACGTTTCAGCACGGTCAGTTCACGCTGATTATCGTGGTCATAGCTTGAGATGCAAACGGTATCAACATGACGAATACCCAGTTCACGCGCCAGTAATGCTCCCGGTACCAGACCGCCACGGCTAACGGCAATAATGCCTTTCCACTGTTCAACCGGCAGCAGACGGGTTGCCAGTTTGCGGGCGTGAATCTGCAACATGTCCCAGGTGACGACGTATTTTTCGCTCATGTGAAGTGTCCCAGCCTGTGTAATACGGCTTAAATAATGTTCGAGGGGGAAAATGGTTGCGCGAGATTATAGAGATCTGACGCGCTAAAAACCAGCGTTAAGCGGCCCCCGCGACTCTTTTTACGTGGTTTACACTACCAGAGTACACGGAAAGTGGTATTCTCAACCCCATCGCGCAAGCCCGGGCTTGTAGTGTATTTGATTGCTAACCCCTCGATCTGCAAACGACTTTTGCAGGTGATTGTAAGGAGACTTATCGTGTCTGAACTGTCTCAATTATCCCCGCAGCCGCTGTGGGATATTTTTGCCAAAATCTGCTCTATTCCTCACCCCTCCTATCACGAAGAACAGCTCGCTGAGCACATTATGGGCTGGGCAAAAGAAAAAGGCTTACACGCGGAACGCGACCAGGTTGGCAACATTCTGATTCGTAAAAGCGCGACTGCCGGTATGGAAAACCGTAAACCGGTGGTGCTGCAGGCGCACCTCGATATGGTGCCGCAGAAAAACAACGATACCGTTCACGACTTCGCTAAAGATCCTATTCAGCCGTATATCGACGGCGAGTGGGTTAAAGCGCGCGGCACCACCCTGGGCGCCGATAACGGTATCGGCATGGCCTCCGCATTGGCGGTGCTGGCCGACGACAACGTTGTTCACGGCCCGCTGGAAGTGCTGTTGACCATGACGGAAGAAGCCGGAATGGACGGCGCGTTTGGCCTGCAGGCTAACTGGCTGCAGGCGGACATCCTGATCAACACCGACTCCGAAGAAGAGGGTGAGATTTACATGGGCTGCGCCGGCGGGATCGACTTCACCTCTGACCTCGCGCTGACCCGTGAAGCCGTTCCGGCCGGTTTCCAGAGCTTTAAGCTGACCCTGAAAGGGCTGAAGGGCGGCCACTCCGGCGGCGAGATCCACGTTGGTTTAGGTAATGCCAACAAGCTGCTGGCACGCTTCCTCGCGGGCCATGCTGAAGAGCTGGATCTGCGCCTGGTCGATTTCAACGGCGGCACCCTGCGCAACGCTATTCCCCGCGAGGCGTTCGCTACTGTCGCCGTGGCCGCGAACAAAGTGGATACGCTGAAAGCGCTGGCTAATGAGTACCAGGCGATCCTGAAAAACGAGCTGGCGGCCAAAGAGAAAAACCTGACAGTACTGCTGGAATCGGCTGCGAACGACCAGCCTGCGCTGACGGCCCAATCTCGTGACACCTTTGTACGCCTGCTTAACGCCACGCCGAACGGCGTCATCCGCAACTCTGATGTGGCAAAAGGCGTGGTGGAAACCTCGCTGAACGTCGGCGTGGTGACCATGACCAGCGATAACGTGCAGATTCACTGCCTGATTCGCTCGCTGATCGACAGCGGTAAAGATTATGTCGTCAGCATGCTGGATTCTCTGGGCAAGCTGGCCGGCGCGAAAACCGAAGCGAAAGGCGCCTATCCTGGCTGGCAGCCGGACGCCAGCTCGCCGGTGATGCATCTGGTGCGTGAAACCTATCAGCGTCTGTTCAACAAGACGCCGAATATCCAGATTATCCACGCGGGCCTGGAGTGCGGTCTGTTCAAAAAACCGTATCCGGACCTGGACATGGTTTCTATCGGGCCAACCATTACCGGCCCCCACTCCCCGGACGAGCAGGTTCACATTGAAAGCGTTGGACAGTACTGGACGCTGCTGACCGAGCTGCTGAAATCCATTCCGGCGAAGTAAGACAATTAAGGCCCACACCGCGAGGCGCGGGCCTTTTCTTTATAAGATGACCGTTCGAAAAGCCCGCCTTACCGATCGCGTATACCGGCCACGCGCATTTGCCGCCTTGAGTCATTGCAGGAAAGGCCTGCAAAGTGCGTTCTGAGTATTTAGCGCATCGATTTCCCGCCGCATCCGGTAATTAAGAAACCGCTCACCGCGCGCTTCAACCTGCTGTTGCTCAATTACGCTAAAACCGTGGCGTTCAAAAAAGGGCTTTGCCGTAATGCTGGCTTCTACCGTTAACACGCGTTCAGGCCGCCGTATAAGCAATGCGTTGAGCAATGCGCTGGCTATTCCCTGGCGGCTATAGTCGGGAGAAACAAACAGCAAATCAATATAGTCATCCACGGTGGTAATAAACCCGACCGGCGATGCCTCTTTTACCGCGACCAGTACCCGTGAAGCCGCTATTTTTTGCCGCCAGCGGGCTTCATCAACCTGAGCCCAGGCGGCAATTTGCCGGGGAGAATAATCGGCGCTGGCCGTCTCTTTAATCGCCCGCAAAAAAATCGCGCATAGCGTGGCAAAATCACGCTCTCCATACGGTCTTATTTTCGGCATTGTTATAACCCCAGAACCAATTGTCGCTCCAGCTGCGGATCGAGCAGCGTCACGTGCAGCCCTACCAGCCTGACTCCCCGACCTCCGCGCCGCTCGTTCCAGGCTTTATGGGCAGTGGTGATCAAATCATCTTTATTCAATCGGGGCCAGACATGCTCCTGAGTCGTGAGCTGGAAATCATTAAACTTCAGCTTGACCCCCTGCCGGGCGATCAGTAAATCCGGTTTAACCTTCGCCAGGCGCCGTTCCAGTTCCGGATAGAGATTCTCAATAATCGACTCACACTCCGCCCATTCGTGGATATCCTCTACCAGGGTTCGCTCAACGCCCACCGATTTGCGCTGGCGCTCGCTGCTGATTTCTCGTTCATCAATTCCCTGGCTGCGCTCCCATAGTATCCGCCCGAATTTACCAAAGCGCTTGAGCAACATCGCCAGATCGCTGTTCTGCACATCTGCACAGGTCCTCAGCCCCATGCTTTCGAGCTTCGCGGCGGAAACTTTGCCGACGCCCGGGATCTTCGCTAGCGGCAACGTTTTGACAAACTCCGCGACCTGATGCGGCGCAATCACAAACTGGCCGTTGGGTTTATTCAGGTCCGAGGCAATTTTTGCGAGAAACTTTACTGGCGCAATGCCTGCGGAGGCGGTCAAATTTAGCTCACGATGGATGGTCTCGCGGATCTCCTGCGCCATCAGCGTCGCTGACCCCTGACAATGAACGCTGTCGCTAACGTCCAGATAGGCTTCGTCCAGCGATAAAGGCTCGATTAGCGAGGTATAGCGGGAAAAAATCTCCCGGATATGGTTCGACGCCTCTTTATAAGCATCAAAGCGGCCGGGAAGCAGCGTCAGGTGAGGACAAAGCTTGAGCGCTGTGGCGGTGGGCATGGCGCTACGCACGCCGAATTTACGCGCCGGATAGTTGGCCGTACTGATCACACCGCGCTGCACCCGGCTACCGCCAATGGCGATAGGGATGTCGCGCAGTGCCGGGTTGTCCCGCATCTCCACCGCCGCGAAGAAGCAGTCCATATCAACGTGGATAATCTTACGCATAGCCAAACCTTAGACTGTACATGCGTACAGTATAGCAAAAGTCGGCGAAATTTAATCTTTTAAAAACCCTCGCCATAAAAAACGTGCTACAACATAAAAGTGCAACAAATATGATTTATTTTTCATATGGTTATATTAATGAACAGGGTGAATGTAATCATGAAATCAATACTTACTGCGCTTGGTTTGCTTATTGCCAGCAGCGCCTGCGCTGCGCCGCAGCTCATTGCTCATCGGGGAGGCACCGGCGATGCGCCGGAAAACACCCTTCCGGCGATAAAACTGGCGCTGGAGAATAAGGCCGAGGCGATTTGGATAACGGTACAATTAAGCCATGATGGCGTTCCGGTCTTATATCGCCCGAGCGATTTATCCGCCCTGACTGACCATACCGGGAAGGTCTCAAGCTTTAGCGCTGCCGAACTGGCCCGCATGGACGCGGGATGGAAATGGGGCGGTGAAACTCACCCCTGGCGCGGAAAAAATGCCACCATTCCAACGCTGCAATCAGTGCTGGAGCAATGGCCGCAGACCTTCTTTTACATCGATATTAAATCGCCTGATGCCGACCCGGCAATGATGGCTTCGCGTCTTAGTGAAGTATTGCAAACAACCCATAGCCTCTCGCGCGTACGCGTTTATTCCACCGAAGACCGCTATATCGCGGCGCTACCGGAATCTATTCCCCATTTCGTCAGCCGGGGCGAAACGCGAACGAAGCTGGCTAATATTTCCCTTAGCCACCAGTGCCAGCCAACCACGCAGCCGGGCGATGACTACTGGTACGGTCTGGAGCTGAAACGCAAGGTAGAAATCGTGGAGAAGTTCACCCTCGGCGAAGGCGTGTCGCCAGCCACCCTCACCTGGGATAAAGAAGCCATGGACTGTTTCCGCTCTCAGGGCAAAGCCCATATTGTCTTCTTCGGCATTAATAGCGCCGATGATTTTCGTAAGGCAAGCGAGCTGGGAGCCGATGGCGTGATGGTAGACTCGCCGGCGAAAGCGAAAACCTGGTAAATCGTAAAAGGCCGCGATAAGCGGCCTGCTGTTTAAATGATGCGATCCCGTTTGCGCTGCGCTTCGCGAGCCATGCGTTTTTTACGCGCATCGCAAGGTTCAGGACAGTCGCAGACCTTTTCCAGACCCAGCGATGAGATCCCGCCGCAGCTGCCCTGAAGAGTTTTGCGCTTGATCAGGTACCCTAGCGACATTCCCAGAATAACCAGCGCGAAAATCACGAAGGTCGCGACAAATACCGTCAGCATCATCAGCCTCCAAAATCGTCCAGCATGATGTTTTCATCCTCAACGCCGAGATCTTTAAGCATTTTGATAACCGCGGCGTTCATCACCGGCGGCCCGCACATGTAAAACTCACAATCTTCCGGCGCCGGGTGATCGCGCAGATAGTTTTCATACAGGACGTTATGAATGAAGCCAGTATGGCCGGTCCAGTTATCTTCCGGCTGCGGATCGGAGAGCGCCACGTGGAAGGTAAAGTTCGGGTTTTCCCGTGCCAGCTGTTCAAACTCGTCATCATAGAACATTTCTCGCAGAGACCGCGCACCGTACCAGAAACTGATTTTACGTGTGCTGTGTAGCCGCTTAAGCTGGTCGAAAATATGCGAGCGCATCGGCGCCATCCCCGCCCCGCCGCCGATAAACACCATCTCCGCCTGCGTTTCTTTGGCAAAGAACTCCCCAAACGGCCCGGAAATCGTCACTTTATCGCCAGGCTTCAGCGACCAGATATACGAGGACATAATCCCCGGCGGCGCATCAGGCACCTGCGGCGGCGGCGTGGCAATACGCACGTTGAGCATAATGATGCCCTTCTCTTCCGGATAGTTAGCCATGGAGTAGGCGCGTAACGTGGGCTCTTTCACGTCAGAGACATAGCGGAAAAGATTAAATTTATCCCAGTCGCCGCGATACTCGTCCGGAACGTCAAAGTCGGCATAGGCGACTTTGTGCGATGGACACTCGATCTGAATATACCCGCCGGCGCGGAACGGAACCGCGTCACCGTCAGGCACGCGCAGCTTCAGCTCCTTGATGAAAGTGGCCTTGTTATCGTTCGAGATAACTTCACACTCCCACTTCTTAACGCCAAAAATCTCCTCTGGCAGCTCGATTTTCATGTTCTGCTTCACCGCGACCTGGCAGGCCAGGCGGCAGCCCTCTCTCGCCTCACGCTTAGTGATATGAGAGAGTTCGGTAGGCAGGATATCACCGCCACCCTCTTTCACCGTCACCCGGCACTGGCCGCAGGAGCCCCCGCCGCCGCAGGCCGACGAAACGAAGATACCGTTGCTGGAGAGCGTATTCAGCAGCTTGTCGCCCGCCGGAGTACGAATCTGTTTATCCGCCTCATTATTGATTTCAATGACCACGTCGCCCGCATTCACCAGCTTCGAACGCGCGGCCAGTATCAGCCCCGATAGCACCAGGACGATCAGCGTGAACATCACTACGCCAAGAATAATTTCCATACTTTCCGCCCTTATAGCTGCACACCGGAGAATGACATAAAGCCCAGCGCCATCAGACCTGTGGTAATAAAGGTGATCCCTAACCCACGCAGACCCGCGGGCACGTTTGCGTATTTCATTTTTTCACGGATACCCGCCATCGCCACAATTGCCAGCAGCCAGCCGATGCCGGAACCAAAGCCGTAAACGATCGACTCGCTGAAGTTATAGTCACGCTGCACCATGAAGGAGACACCGCCAAAAATCGCACAGTTGACGGCAATCAGCGGCAGGAAGATCCCCAGAGCGTTATAGAGCGTCGGGAAGTACTTATCGAGGATCATCTCGAGGATCTGAACCAGCGCGGCAATAACGCCAATGAAGGTAATAAAGTTCAGAAAGCTCAGATCAACGCCTTCCACCAGCGCGCCGTCGCGCAGCACCAGGTTGTAAACCAGATTGTTAATGGGTACCGCCAGCCCAAGCACGACCGTTACCGCAACGCCGAGCCCGAAAGCGGTCGACACTTTTTTCGATACCGCGAGGAAGGTACACATCCCAAGAAAGAAGGCCAGCGCCATGTTTTCAACAAACACGGCGCGGACAAACAGGCTAATGTAATGAGCCATAATCGGTTACTCCTTTTCCTGCTGTTCAGGCTTCCAGCTACGCACCGCCCAAATCAACAAACCGATAATGAAGAACGCACTCGGCGCCAGAAGAAACAGGCCATTTGGCTGATACCAGCCGCCGTTCTGCACCGTTTCCAGCACCGTGATGCCAAACAGTTTGCCGCTGCCAATGAGCTCGCGCAGAAAGCCGACAAGCAACAGGATCGCGCCGTATCCTAGACCGTTGCCAATACCGTCCATAAAGCTTGCCAACGGCGGCGACTTCATGGCATAGGCTTCCGCCCGCCCCATTACGATACAGTTGGTAATGATAAGACCGACGAATACCGATAGCTGTTTGGAGGTTTCATAAGCAAAAGCGCGCAGCAGTTGGTCAACGACAATAACCAGCGAAGCGATAATCGCCATCTGCACAATGATGCGCACGCTATTCGGAATGTGGTGGCGGATCATGGAGATAAACATGCTGGAGAAAGCCGTAACCAGCGTCACCGCGATGGTCATCACAAAAGCCGTCTCCAGCTTGGTGGTCACCGCCAGCGCGGAGCAGACGCCCAGGACCTGCAGCGTGATAGGGTTATTAGCGATAAGCGGCCCCACCAGCACGCGCTTCATTTCTTTCATGTCGCCTAAATCAGCCATTATTCAGCCCCCCTTCACGTACCTTATGCAGGAATGGACCAAAGCCCAGTTCGCCCATCCAGAAATCAAAACTATGCTGCACACCGTTGGAAGTCAGCGTCGCGCCCGACAGGCCATCCACGGAGTGCAGGTCGCCCGGACGCGCGCCGCCTTTAACGATTCTCAGCGCAGGCATACCTTTATCATCAAGCACTTGTTTACCGATAAACTGCTGGCGCCAGTTGGGGTTTTCGATTTCCCCGCCCAGCCCCGGCGTTTCGCCGTGATCGTAATAGGTGATCCCTTTGAGCGTACGGCCATCGGTTTCCAGCGCAATAAAGGCGTACATCACCGACCACAGGCCGTTACCGTAAATGGGCAGGACGATTTCCTGAATCTGCTGCTTTTCATCGCGCACCAGATAAATTTCGGCAATATTACTGCGGCGTTTGATGCCGGCCGGGTCCTGACTGGCGTCCAGCTGTAGGCTTTGCTGGGGATCTTTCAGAGCCTGGGCCTGATTAAACTTGCCGGGATCTTTATCCAGCAGCTCGCCGCTGGCTAAATCGACTAATCGCGGAGAGATACGGGCCTTAAAAATATCAGCCACATCCTCTGCGCTCATCCCCTGCTTCATCAGACCGGCAACCGCCAGGATATTGCGCTGTTTATCGAGAGCGCGCTGCTCCTGCTGGCGCGATTTTAGCCCCACCGCAGAACCGGCGACCACGATTGAGCAGACCAGACAAAGCACCAGCACCACCAGCAGCGTTTTGCCGATGCTATCGTTACTTTTATTCTCAGCCACGCGACTTCCTCCGCTTAATATTGGCCCGCACCACCAGATAATCGAACAGCGGCGCGAAGAGGTTGGCGAAGAGGATCGCCAGCATCATCCCTTCCGGATAGGCCGGGTTGACCACGCGAATCAGGACGCACATCACGCCGATCAGCAGGCCATAGCTCCATTTACCTTTATCCGTAAACGACGCGGACACCGGGTCCGTCGCCATAAACATCATGCCGAAGGCGAAACCGCCGAGCACCAGATGCCAGTACCACGGCATGGCAAACATCGGGTTGGTATCAGAGCCAATGAAATTAAACAGCATCGCGGTAGCCACCATACCGATGAAAACCCCGGCGACGATGCGCCATGAGGCCACGCGACCAAAGATAATGATTGCCCCGCCGATCAGAATCATCAGCGTCGAGACTTCGCCAATCGAGCCCGGAATCTTGCCGAGGAAGGCATCCATCCAGCTTACCGGCAGACCGGTAGCGACGTTCACCAGCGATTCACCGCCGCCGCTGGCCCACTGGGATAGCGGCGTCGCGCCGGAGAAGCCATCCGCCGCAGTCCACACCAGGTCGCCGGAAATTTGCGCCGGCCAGGCAAAGAACAGAAAGGCCCGCCCCGCCAGCGCCGGGTTGAGAAAGTTACGCCCGGTTCCGCCAAAGATCTCCTTGGCCATGACGACGCCAAACGTGATCCCAAACGCGGCCTGCCATAGCGGCAAAGTGGGCGGTACGATCAGCGCAAACAGAATAGAGGTAACGAAAAAGCCCTCGTTAACCTCGTGTTTACGCACGATAGCAAACAGCACTTCCCAGAATCCGCCGACAAGAAATACGGTAATGTAAACAGGCAGGAAAAATACCGCCCCCAGGGTCATCATGCTGAGCCAACCGGCGTCAGGGGTGAAGTTCACCCCCAACCACTGCGCAATGCTGTAGTGCCAGTTCCCGGCGATGACCTGCTGCAGCTGTTCAGCGCTATATAATTTAGCCAGCGCCGGTATGGTCTGCAGACCAACGTTATACATTCCCCAGAACATCGCCGGGAAAACGGCGAACCACACCAGAATCATCATCCGCTTGAGATCGATGGCGTCTCTGACATGCGCAGCGCCGCGCGTCACCTGACCGGGTGTATAAAACAAGGTCGCCGTCGCTTCGAACAACGGGTAGTATTTTTCCAGCTTGCCGCCGTGCGTAAAGTGCGGCTCAAGTTTGTCAAACAGTTGCTTTAAGCCCATCACTTATCCTTCCTGCTCAATCTGGGTTAACACGCTGCGCAACGCCGGGCCATATTCATACTTGCCGGGACACACGTAGGTGCAAAGCGCCAGGTCTTCTTCATCCAGTTCCAGACAGCCCAGCGCCTGTGCGCTATCGGTATCCCCCGCCAGCAAATCCCGCAGCAGCATGGTGGGCAGAATATCCAGCGGCATCACTCGCTCATAGTTGCCAATCGGCACCATAGCCCGCTCGCCGCCGTTGGTATCCGTCGAGAAATTAAACAGCTTACGCTTCATAAAGTGGCCGAGCGTGGTGCGGGTGATGGAGAATTTGTCTTTCCCCGGCATCACCCAGCCGAACAGCTCTTTCTCTCGTCCTTCCTTCACCACGCTGACCTGTAAATGAAAGCGGCCAAGAAAAGCATGCGGCCCGCGGGCATGCGTTCCGCTGAGGACCGAGCCGGAAATAATCCGGTTTTCATCATCCAGCAGTTCATCTGCCAGCAGCTCATCAAGGCTGGCGCCTGAACACGTTTTTATCAGACGGGGCTCCTTCACCTGCGGGCCACCGAGGGCAATAATACGTTCGACAGACAGCTCCCCTTCCAGGAATAATTTGCCAACGGCGATAACGTCCTGATAGTTAAGATGCCAGACCTGCTTTTTCAGGCTAACCGGTTCGAGAAAATGGATGTGGGTCCCCACCAGCCCGGCGGGATGCGGCCCGGCAAACTGGTTGAAAGTAACCTGGCCAACCGGATGCCCGCCAAGCTTGCCGCCGCTGGCCTGACAGACGTGGACTTTACCGTCGGTCAGCCGCGTCAACAGCGTCAAACCAGCGTCAAAGGCCTCACGCTGGGCCAGTATGATTGGCTGAGGGTCTGCCGCCAGCGGATTCGTATCAATGGCGGTGACAAATATGGCCGCTGGCACGCTGCCCGGCGCGGGTATTTTGCTGAAAGGACGGGTGCGAAATGCCGTCCACATCCCCGACTCCAGCAGTTGGCGCTGTACGGCCTCGCGCGTCAACCCGGCAAGATCGGCTAATTCATAGCGGGGAAAGTGAACGGCATCATCGCCATCCACATCAATAACGACCGATTGCAGAACCCGACGCTCGCCGCGATGAATGGCGCTAATGGTCCCACTTGCCGGTGCGGTAAAACGCACGCCAGGATTTTTTTTGTCTTCGAACAGAAGCTGCCCTTTTTGTACCCGGTCACCTTCACGCACCGCCATCGAGGGGCGCATACCGATGTACTCTTCACCTAACAGCGCAACGCGCTTAACCGCAGGCTTCGAAGAAATCTGCTGTGATGGCATGCCAGCTATGGGCAAATTCAGCCCTTTCGTGATTTTAATCATATCGTTAGCAGGTATCCGTTACCTAAACCCCGGCATCAGGCCGAGGCCAGCATAATTAATGGAAAATAAGAGGAAGAAAGGAACATTGTAGTCCTGGTGATTCACAAGACGGGAGAGAAGCATCCTTTCTTACCCTGAGCATTTAGCGGGCCAAGTGTAACATTTCGTGAGCGGCGCCTGTAGACAAACCGCCATTAAGTCGTTCTAAAATGCGAGCTATTACGCAAAGTTCTGACTGCGCTTTGCCTCAAGATTCGCTATAACGGAAAACTAAAACGTAAACGTGGCACATCGTGCTTGCGAAAAAATGCCGTGGTGCTAATGTGAGCGCTCTAAAACCAGAAAACTCTGATTTCGGGTCTCTCTTGCCGTCCTGGCAATGTGGTAATTTGTTTTATCAAGGAACAAGTAGTATGCGCAAAATCGCATTATTTATTGCGATGCTTCTGTTGCCGTGCGTTTCATTCGCAGGGTTACTTAGCAGTAACAGCTCGACAACGCCGATGAGCAAAGAGTATAAGCAGCAGCTCATGGGCTCGCCGGTCTACATTGAGATCTTCAAAGAAGAGCGCATGCTCGATCTTTACGTCAAGATGGGCGAAACTTACCAGCTTCTCGACAGCTACCGGATCTGTAACTACTCCGGCGGGCTCGGTCCAAAGCAGCGCCAGGGCGATTTCAAGAGCCCGGAAGGGTTCTATAACGTTTCGCGCAATCAGCTAAAACCCGATAGTCGTTTCTATAAAGCGATCAATATTGGCTTCCCGAACGCTTACGACCGCGCGCACGGCTACGAAGGTAAGTATCTGATGATTCACGGCGCCTGCGTATCCGTTGGCTGTTACGCCATGACCGATACCGGTATTGATGAAATCTTCCAGTTCGTCACCGGCGCGTTAGTCTTCGGCCAGCCCAACGTTCAGGTGAGCATCTATCCTTTCCGCATGACCGATGCCAACATGGCGCGGCACAAATATTCCTACTTCGCGGATTTCTGGCAACAGCTGAAACCGGGATACGACTACTTCCGGCAGACGCATAAACCGCCGGTGGTTTCCGTGGCCGATGGCCGCTACGTGGTGAGCAAACCGCTCAGCCACGAAGTTGTGCAGCCGCAGCTCGCGTCAAACTACTCGGTCCCCGAGGCAAAATAACGCCCACTCGCCTGGCATGATTTTATTCCAGGTTTCATTGCCGGTCAGCGGCTGGGTGGCGATAACGGAGACCACATCATTCGGTGTGGTCTCGCGTTGAAAATCAATTTCTACATCCTGATCCAGCAGCGTCGCTACGCCAAACGGCGCCCGTCGCGTAATCCAGTATAAATTCGTCGAGCAGAACGCCATCACGTAGCGCCCATCGGAGAGCAGCATGTTAAACACGCCCTTTTCACGCAGCTCTCCGGCAAGCGTAGCGATAAAGCTGAATACCTCCACCATATCGCCCGGCATTTCCGGATAGCGCTCGGTGATGCTGTGCAGCAGCCAGCAGAACGCCTTTTCGCTATCGGTTTCCCCGATGGGGTGCAGGTTGCCCGTCCCGAGATTCTCATACCCTTCCAGTTGACCGTTATGCGCATAGGTCCAGTTGCGCCCCCACAATTCCCGGGTAAAGGGGTGAGTATTTTCCAGCGCAACGATACCCCGGTTGGCCTGGCGAATATGGGCGATGACCGAGCAGGACTTGATAGGATATTCCTGCACCAGCTTGGCTATGGGCGACTGAAAGCTAGGCTGCGGATCTTTAAATGTGCGACAGCCCTTACCTTCATAAAAAGTAATGCCCCAGCCGTCTTTATGCGGCCCGGTTCCGCCACCGCGCTGCACCAGCCCGGTGAAACTGAAGCAAATATCTGTGGGCACATTCGCGCTCATCCCGAGCAATTCGCACATAGATCACCTCATACAGCAATGCGGGGTTAACCCCCGCGATTTATCAGGCTTTAACCATCTCTTTTTCGATAAGCATAATCAGGATATGAATCACTTTAATATGAATTTCCTGAATGCGGTCGGCGTAGCCAAAATGCGGTACGCGAATTTCGACATCCGCCGATCCCGCCATTTTACCGCCATCTTTCCCGGTCAGAGTAATCACTTTCATCCCCTGAGCGCGGGCGGCTTCGATCGCTTTGATTACGTTACCGGAGTTACCGGAAGTGGAGATCCCCAGCAATACATCGCCTGTACGGCCCACTGATTCTACGTAGCGAGAGAAAACATATTCATAGCCAAAATCATTGCTGACGCAAGAGAGATGGCTCACGTCTGAAATCGCAATTGCCGGATAGCCCGGGCGGTTTTCACGATAGCGCCCGGTCAGTTCTTCCGCAAAATGCATCGCATCGCAGTGCGAACCGCCGTTACCGCAGGAAAGGACTTTGCCGCCAGCTTTAAAGCTATCCGCCAGCAGCACCGCAGCACGCTGAATCGCATGAATATTGGCTTCGTCCTGCAGAAAGTTAGCCAGCGTTTCAGCGGCTTCATTCAGTTCGTTACGAATAAGATCCTGGTACATGAGGATAATCCTTCAGTATTTGTGGGATAACCCAGGCAGTTTACCGGATAGCCGACGCAGCGAGAAGCAGCACGCAAGGTCATCCCCCGTGCTTTTGATTTTATGTGCCGCATTTCCGTACAACAATGTGAGCAAGGTTGTAATTATTTTGTAAACACATTGCTAAAACAAATTACATCCACTACAACCATATCATCACAAGTGGTCAGACCTCCTACAAGACAGGGAGCATTTCTCTATGATGATTTTGAGTATTGTTGCAACCGTAGTTTTACTCGGTGCGCTCTTTTATCACCGAATCAATCTGCTGCTCAGCAGCGCGATTTTACTTGTCTGGACCGCCGCGCTCGGCGCTGCGGGGCTGTGGAATATCTGGCTGCTAATTCCGCTGGCGATCGTTTTGCTGCCGTTCAACCTTACCCCGATGCGTAAATCCATGATTTCAGTCCCGGCGTTCCGCGCTTTCCGTAAGGTCATGCCGCCGATGTCGCGCACCGAGAAAGAAGCGATTGACGCCGGTACGACATGGTGGGAAGGCGATCTGTTCCGCGGCAATCCCGACTGGCAGAAACTGCGCAACTATCCGCAGCCGCGCCTCACCGCTGAAGAACAAGCCTTTATTGACGGCCCGGTCGAAGAAGCCTGCCGAATGGCAAACGACTTCGAAATTACCCACGAGATGGCCGATCTGCCGCCGGAGCTGTGGGCCTATCTGAAAGAGCATCGCTTCTTCGCGATGATCATTAAGAAAGAGTACGGCGGGCTGGAATTCTCCGCTTACGCGCAGGCTCGCGTACTGCAAAAGCTGTCGGGTGTCTCCGGAATCCTGGCGATTACCGTCGGCGTGCCGAACTCATTAGGCCCGGGCGAGCTGCTGCAGCATTACGGTACGGAAGAGCAGAAAAACCACTATTTGCCACGCCTGGCTCGCGGTCAGGAAATTCCGTGCTTCGCGCTGACCAGCCCGGAAGCGGGTTCCGATGCCGGCGCCATTCCGGATACCGGCGTCGTCTGCATGGGCGAATGGCAGGGCCAGCAGGTTCTGGGCATGCGTCTGACCTGGAATAAACGCTATATCACGCTTGCGCCTATCGCTACCGTGCTGGGGCTGGCGTTCAAACTCTCCGACCCTGACCGCCTGCTGGGCGGGGAAGAAGAGCTGGGTATCACCTGTGCGCTTATCCCGACCACCACTCCCGGCGTTGAAATCGGTCGTCGCCATTTCCCGCTGAACGTTCCGTTCCAGAACGGCCCGACCCAGGGGAAAGATATTTTCGTTCCTATCGATTACATTATTGGCGGCCCGTCGATGGCCGGTCAGGGCTGGCGGATGCTGGTTGAGTGTTTATCGGTTGGTCGCGGCATCACCCTGCCCTCAAACGCTACCGGTGGCCTTAAATCCGTCGCCATGGCTACCGGCGCCTACGCGCACATTCGCCGCCAGTTCAAAATCTCTATCGGTAAAATGGAAGGGATCGAAGAACCGCTGGCGCGTATCGCAGGCAATGCCTACGTAATGGACGCCGCCGCCTCGCTGATTACCTACGGCATTATGCTTGGCGAAAAACCCGCGGTACTGTCGGCAATTGTGAAGTATCACTGCACCCACCGTGGCCAGCGTTCAATTATTGACGCAATGGATATTACCGGCGGTAAGGGCATTATGCTCGGCAGCGGTAACTTCCTGGCGCGAGCCTATCAGGGCGCGCCGATCGCCATCACCGTTGAAGGTGCGAATATCCTGACCCGCAGCATGATGATCTTCGGCCAGGGAGCGATTCGCTGTCATCCGTACGTGCTGGATGAAATGGCGGCGGCGCAGAATAACGACATCGACGCTTTCGATAAGCTGCTGTTTAAACACATCGGGCACGTGGGGAGCAATAAAGTGCGCAGTTTCTGGCTGGGCCTGACCCGCGGTCTCACCAGCAGCACGCCGACCCGCGATGCCACTCGTCGCTACTATCAACATATGAACCGACTGAGCGCCAACCTGGCCCTGCTGTCCGATGTCTCAATGGCGGTACTGGGCGGTAGCCTGAAGCGTCGTGAAAGAATTTCTGCGCGTCTGGGAGATGTGCTGAGCCAGCTCTACCTGGCGTCGGCGGTCCTGAAACGCTATGACGATGAGGGGCGTAACGAAGCGGACTTACCGCTGGTTCACTGGGGGGTACAGGATGCGCTGTATCAGGCCGAGCAGGCGATTGACGATCTGTTGGTCAACTTCCCAAATCGTCTGGTCGCCGGGGCGCTTCGCGTGGCCATCTTCCCGACCGGACGTCATTACCTGGCGCCTTCAGACAAGCTGGATCATAAGGTAGCGAAAATCCTGCAGGTCCCGAGCGCGACGCGTTCGCGTATCGGCCGCGGTCAGTATCTGACGCCGAGCGAGCATAACCCGGTCGGCCTGCTGGAAGAGGCGCTGCTTGATGTCATGGCGGCAGACCCCATCCACCAGCGCCTGTGCAAAGAGCTGGGCAAGAATCTGTCGTTTACGCGTCTTGATGAGCTGGCCCGCAACGCGCTGGCAAAAGGGTTAATCAATCAGGACGAGGCGGACATTCTGGTCCGGGCTGAAACCAGCCGACTGCGCAGCATTAACGTCGACGATTTCGCCCCGGATGAACTGGCGACCCGGCCGGTAAAGCTGCCGGAGAAAGTCCGCAAGATTGAAGCAGCTTAAAAAGCCCAAATAATCACATCACGATCGAGGCGGGGACTTCCCCGCCTCTCTTTTTTCAGATAATTCATCGAAGGGTATTTCCAGGGCTGTCATTCTTTTACAAAATATTCCCTGAGCCGTCCCTCGGCTGATATGGTGTTAAAATCATTATAATTCCTCTCATCATACTGGAGTTCACCACCGTGCCCGGACTGAAAATAACCCTTTTACAACAACCGCTGGTGTGGATGGACGGTCCCGCCAACCTGCGCCATTTCGATCGTCAACTGGAAGGGATAACCGGGCGTGACCTCATTGTTTTACCCGAAATGTTTACCACTGGCTTCGCGATGGAGGCAGCAAAACAGTCGCTATCGCAAGAGGAAGTGGTTGCCTGGATGGAAGCTAAAGCCGCACAAACCAACGCGCTGATTGCCGGTAGCGCCGCGCTACAAACGGACCGCGGTCCGGTTAACCGTTTTTTGCTGGTTGAGCCCAACGGTCAAATCCATTTCTATGACAAACGGCACCTGTTTCGCATGGCGGATGAACATCATCATTACGAGGCGGGTAACGAACGGGTTATTTTTGCATGGCGCGGCTGGAGAATTCTGCCGCTGGTGTGCTACGACCTGCGTTTCCCGGTGTGGTCACGCAACCATAACGACTACGATTTAGCGCTGTACGTTGCCAACTGGCCCGCCCCACGTTCAATGCACTGGCAGTCGCTGCTGGCCGCCAGGGCTATCGAAAATCAGGCTTATGTAGCCGGATGCAATCGCGTCGGCACCGATGGCAACGGGCATCATTACCGGGGCGATAGCCGGATAATTACCCCGCAGGGCGAGATTATCGCGACGGCCGAACCGCATCAGGCAACCCGCCTGGACGCTGAGCTTTCGCTGACGTCGCTAAAAGAATATCGCGAGAAGTTTCCGGCCTGGCAGGACGCTGACCCCTTCACGCTCAACTAAAGCAAGCAAACTCGGGGAGCCAGGGCTCCCTTTCTTATGCCGCAAACGCGCGCGTCAGGCCGGCAGCAAAGCCAAAAAAGTTTACCTGTCACCCATCAATGCGATTTGCGCAAGGCATGCGGGCTGCGCCGAGAGTCGGCATGTTATCGAGAGGATAGAAGCGTGTGTGAAGGCCTGGCTCAGGAAACGGCACGGGCCAGAACGACGAAAGCCTGAATCATTGCTGATTCAGGCTTTCTGAATAGTGGCGGAACGGACGGGACTCGAACCCGCGACCCCCTGCGTGACAGGCAGGTATTCTAACCGACTGAACTACCGCTCCACTTACTGTTCCCTTGGGAACGAGGCGAATATTACGGATTCCCCTCTACCCCGTCAACGCTTTTTCTTCATTTTTGAATCGCTTGCTGCAAAAATCGCCCATCAGGCTATTTTTAGCGCGTTTACGGGTAAATCAGGCGCGCCACAGGCAGCTTCCGCCTTTCTTTTGCACCAGATCGAGCCGCGATTCATGGTTCATCAACTCTTCATCGGAGGCATAAACCACCCGTAATTTGCTGGCAGCGCGAACAACGCGTTGAATGCCCATTTCTCCGGCCTGCTGCTGACCTTCCCCTTCCATTGAGAAAGCCATCGTCGTCTGGCCGCCGGTCATCATCAGATAGACGTCAGCCAGAATCTGGGCATCGAGCAACGCGCCGTGCAGCGTTCGCTTGCTGTTGTCTATTTCATAACGTGAACAGAGGGCATCAAGGCTGTTACGCTTGCCCGGGAACATTTTACGCGCCAGGGCCAGGCTGTCGGTCACCTTACAGAAGGTATCCGTCTTCGGAATTCCGCGATTCAGCTTCGCAAATTCATAATCCATAAAGCCGATATCAAACGATGCGTTATGGATGACCAGCTCCGCGCCGCGGATATAGTCGATGAACTCATCGACCACATCGCCAAACGCGGGCTTATCCATCAGGAATTCGTCCGCAATGCCGTGAACGCCAAACGCTTCAGGATCCACCAGCCGGTCCGGCTTTAAATAGACGTGGAAGTTGTTTCCGGTCAGGCGGCGGTTGATCACCTCCACCGCACCGATTTCAATTATCTTGTGCCCTTCATAGTGCGCACCAATCTGATTCATACCGGTGGTTTCGGTATCGAGAACGATCTGTCGCGTAATTGCAGTGCTCATAGCGGTCATTTATGTCAGACTTACCGTTTTACGTATCGATTTCAATTACAGGAAGTCTACCAGAGATGCTCAAACAGGTAGAAATTTTCACCGATGGTTCTTGCCTGGGAAATCCAGGCCCCGGCGGCTACGGTGCGATTTTACGCTATCGCGGGAAAGAAAAAACTTTTAGCGAAGGCTTTAACCTTACGACGAACAACCGCATGGAGATGATGGCCGCCATCGTCGCCCTGGAAGCGCTGAAAGAACATTGTGAAGTGATCCTCAGTACCGACAGCCAGTACGTGCGTCAGGGGATTACGCAGTGGATCCACAACTGGAAAAAACGCGGCTGGAAGACGGCGGACAAGAAACCGGTAAAAAATGTCGATCTCTGGCAGCGCCTGGACGCCGCGCTGGGTCAACACAAGATCAAATGGGAATGGGTTAAAGGCCACGCCGGGCATCCGGAAAACGAACGCTGCGACGAACTGGCGCGCGCGGCGGCATCTAACCCAACCCGGGACGACATCGGTTATCAGGCGGAAAGCTAATTCTGCCCCTTGCGCCACTGACGCGTGGCGCCTACCGCCTGCGGTATTCGTTTTTTTGCTTTGCCCGATTTCATCGGGTTTAGCGTCAACGGGATAGTGCGTTTACGGGCAATGATCAGCTGCAGACATCCCAACGCCGGGAGATGCGTACTGAGCATTTTCCCCCCGTGGCGCGACCAGGGAAGGACCTGATAGCCCCCATAATGCATAACTTCAAAATTAAGCAACCCCAGCCAATCCATCTGACGCGTTAAGGTGAACATGCGGCTGTTATAGGGGGGCTTATTGCGTAATACCGGCACCAGCTTACGTAAACCCATCAGGCTCATGGGGTTAAAACTGGTTAAAATTATCCAGCCATCGTCGATCAGCACTCTATCCGCTTCCCGCAGCAGTCGATGCGGATCGCTGCACCACGGTAAGGTATGCGCCAGCAGGCAGGCATCGACCGACTTCTCGGCAAAAGGCAAATGCAGCGGATCGGCCTTTACCTGCACCGGATTTCCTTGTAAAGAGACATTCACCTGATGGGAAATCGCACAGGATTCAGTATTGATTTCCGCGCTCAGATTGCCAATCTTAAGTAAATGAAAGCCATATAATTTAGCGAGCCAGGGCTTCATCTGCCGTTCCAGCGACTCGCGGTAGTATTCGCCCCACGGCATGCTGGACCAGTGCTCTGGCGCTGTAACTGTTTGAGGTATCCTTGCCGGCTTCATCACAACCTTCCGCTACGCATTAGAGGTAATTTATGAATCTTATCAGTATTCCCGCATTTCAGGACAACTACATCTGGGTTCTTAGTGAAGATAGCGGGCGCTGCCTGATAGTCGACCCGGGAGAAGCCGCTCCGGTACTCGCCGCCATTGAACAAAATCGCTGGCAGCCGGAAGCTATCCTGTTGACGCATCATCACCACGACCACGTTGGCGGCGTAAAAAAACTGCGGGAAAAATTTCCGGCCATAGCGGTTTACGGACCGGCAGAAACCCAGGATAAGGGCACAACCCACATCGTCAAGGACGGAGAAAGCATCTCTGTTTTGGGCCGCGAATTTTCTATTTTTGCCACGCCAGGTCACACTTTAGGACACATCTGTTTCTTCAGCGCACCTTATCTATTTTGTGGCGACACAATGTTTTCCGGCGGCTGCGGCAGACTGTTCGAAGGGACTGCAGAGCAGATGTATCAATCATTTAAGAAGATTAACGCCCTCCCTGACGAAACCATAATATGTTGCGCACATGAGTACACATTAGCAAATATGAAGTTTGCAATGAGCATCCTTCCCCATGATAGGGATATAAATGATTATTATCACAAAGTTAATGAGTTACGTGCAAAAAACCAAAAAACACTCCCCGTAATTCTGAAAAATGAGCGTCGTATAAATTTATTTCTTCGCACAGATGATGATGATTTAATTAAGGAAATTAGCAAAGAAACAAATTTGCAACACTCTGCTCAGCGATTTGCATGGTTAAGGTCAAAGAAAGATGACTTCTGATATTTAATTCTTGTCTTCAGCCGACTTCACCGTTATCCTTGCTCGTCTTTTAAGCAACTATTGACACACACATGAAGGCACGAGCGATTTTACTCGCCTCTGTCCTGCTGGTGGGGTGCCAGGCGTCTAAGAACGATGGCACCGTACAACAGCACGCACAGAGCCTTTCTGCAGCGAGTCAAGGGGAAGCAAGCAAGTTCACAAGTCGAGCGCGCTGGTTAGATGATGGAACCTTCTACGCGCAAGACCAGGATCTGTGGACTTCGATAGGCGACGAGCTAAAGATGGGAATTCCGGAAAATGTCCGGATTCGCGAACAAAAACAGAAGTACTTAAGAAATAAGAGCTATCTCCACGATGTAACTTTACGGGCAGAGCCGTATATGTACTGGATAGCCGGGCAAGTTAAGAAACGTAACATGCCAATGGAACTGGTATTACTACCCATAGTGGAGAGCGCTTTTGACCCGCACGCAACGTCTGGCGCCAATGCCGCAGGCATCTGGCAGATCATTCCGAGCACCGGGCGCAATTATGGTTTGAAACAGACCCGCAGTTACGATGCGCGTCGTGACATCGTTGCCTCAACTACGGCAGCGTTAAACATGATGCAACGTCTGAACAAAATGTTCGACGGCGACTGGTTGTTAACCGTCGCGGCGTATAACAGCGGCGAAGGCCGGGTAATGAAGGCTATCAAAGCGAACAAATCACGGGGTAAACCCACCGATTTCTGGTCGCTGTCATTACCGCAGGAAACCAAAATATACGTACCAAAAATGCTGGCCCTGAGCGATATACTCAAGAACAGCAAGCGGTATGGCGTAAGGCTGCCGACGGCAGACGAAAGCCGAGCCCTGGCGCGTGTACGCCTCGACAGTCCGGTTGAGATTTCACAACTGGCGGATATGGCAGGAATGCCTGTCAGCAAGCTGAAAACGTTCAACGCCGGCGTGAAGGGGTCGACTCTGGGTGCAAACGGCCCCAATTACGTCCTGGTTCCGCAGAAGCACGCGGCGCAGCTGCGTGAATCTTTGGCCTCTGGCGATATTGCCGCCGTACAGCCGACTCAGCTTGCAGATAACAGACCGTTGACCAGCCGCAGCTACCAGGTGCGCTCCGGTGATACCCTTTCCGGCATTGCATCGCGTCTCGGGGTATCAGCGAAAGATCTGCAGCAGTGGAACGGCATTCGCGGCTCTGGCCTGAAAGTGGGGCAGAATCTGGTGATTGGCGCAGGCAGCAGCGCGGAACGTCTGGCGAACAATAGCGATAGCATTACCTATCGCGTACGTAAAGGCGACTCTCTGTCGAGCATTGCGAAACGTCATGGCGTGAACATCCGCGATGTGATGCGCTGGAATAGCGATACTGGCAACCTCAAGCCCGGCGATCAGCTAACGCTGTATGTGAAGAACAGCGACAGACCAGAATCCTGATGATTCAGCAGGCATTAAAAAAGGCACCCTCGCGGTGCCTTTTGTTTTATCTCTGGGTTAGATTGCCTTATGGGCCTCAAACATAATCGTATCGCTGGTGAACGAACCGTCCTGCTGCAAGGCAAAATAGGCCTTAACCTCCGCTGATGCGCTGTCCTGGTATAAACGAATCGCCTCCGTCAGCGCCGCAGGCGTCCGCATCCGCGCGACCCATGAGCTGAACTCCAGAGGCAAGCGATCGGTCAGCAGATGATTTATCACCAAACCGGCCTCGCTCGCCATTGCCAGCCACTCGCCGCTGGAGTAGTTGCGGACATGGGAAGTATCGCGCAGGGCTTCAACGGTTTGCAGCCAGACGTCGCGAACAGGGTGACCGGGCGACATCACATCCATAATAATCATCACCCCACCCGGCTTCAGCACCCGCTTCACTTCGCGCAATGCCTGGCCGACGTCGTGCCAGTGATGCGCAGAATAACGGCTGATCGCCACATCAAAGCTGGCATCAGCGAAAGGCAATGATTCAGCGTAGCCCTGCTGAGTGGCGATATTGGTGAAACCTTTATCCCTTGCGGCCTGAGCCACCACGTCCAGCATCTGGCTGGATAAATCATATGCCGTCACCTGGGCAACCTGCCCTGCCGCCGCAAAGCTGGCGTGTCCGGCGCCGCATCCCATATCCAGCACGTGGGCCTGCGGGAAGTCCGCCAGCCGTTCGGCCAGGCGCTGTAAATCCCGCCCGGAAGCGTGTACGGCGCTGGTCAGGTAGGCGCTGGCCTGTGAGCCAAACTGTTTTTCGACGTTGTCATGATGAGAGCGTGTTGTCATTGCATTGTCCTTCGGTAGTTTGAGTAATAAAGGCAGCACCATGCATACGCAGGCCTGCCCCATGGCAGGCCTGACATACCTTAATTAATCAGGCTTGCCGGGACTGAATTCGACTAGTAGAGGGTTGTGATCGGAGGCGCGGGTCACCAGCACGGAAGCGTCGTGCACGCTTAACCCCCGATAAAACACAAAATCAAGCGGACGACCAAAAGTGCGACGGCGCTGATCGTCAGAGAAGCGGACTTCGCGCAGCGACATTTCACGCGCAAAGCGATACAAAGCGTTCATTCGCGGACGGCTCCAGGCGTTAAAGTCGCCCGCCATTATCACCGGCCCGCTGTGATGGGCAATCTGGTCGCCAATCGGCAGCAGCTGTTTGCTGTAGACATCAACGCCAAGACTAAAATTGACCGCGTGGATATTCACCACCATCAGCAGACGGGAATCCGGTAACGGGTAAACGGTGACCAACGCTGACTTTGCCAGCCGCAGGATAGGCTCGCGTTCGCGCAGAGGGCAGCAGTAAATGGGGTGCGCGGAAGCTAACGTCATGACCCCGGAAGGATGCTGCGGGAGCACCAGAGCCGGAACCTGGTCCGCGGCCAGATAGTTGGAGGTGGCGAATTTCACTAACTCAGGCGTGGTTTGCGCTTCCTGCAATAACACCAGGTGAGCATCTTTACCGAAATTATTAAGCACGGATTTCCACTCGGCGCGCTGTTGCTTGAAGATGTTCCACACCAGCACGCGGATTTTCTCATCCGAGCTTAACGGTACCCCGGCCGGAAAAGCCGGAGTCATGCCAGCAAACGACCCCGGAGGTAAGATTCTCTCCGCGGGTTGTCCGGCGACATAGCGCATGGCATAGGTATTCTTTCGCAATTTAGGCATCAAACCTCGATAACAGGAAACCAGCCCGACTGCGGCTGGTTCTTCTGTTATAGGGATTTTTGTATACACTTTCAATGCAATTTGCCAGAAACCTTTATCCTTCTACGGAAAGAGCCGTAGTACGGCGCCGAGGCCTATCGAGCCGACCGCTGAGAACCACCAGTAACAGTGCGACCAGAACAATTAACGCGCCAATCCACGGCGTCTGAGCCAGACCATAATGCTCTACCGTCTGACCGCCAATCACCGATCCTAAGGCAATCCCGATATTAAAGGCGGCAATATTCAGGCCAGAGGCAACGTCAACCGCGCCAGGGGTATACTGCTCCGCTTTCTGCACCACGTACACCTGCAGGCCCGGAACGTTACCAAAAGCAAAGATGCCCATCACCAATACCGTCGCCAGCGCCGCATACTGCAAACTGGCCGTAAATTGAAAGATCAGAAGTAAAGCAACTAACGCGGCAAAAATCAGCTTCAGCGCGGGCACGGCGCCGTGTTTATCCGCCAGCCTTCCGCCCCATACGTTGCCCACCGCCACAGATACACCGTAGCCGAGGAGGATCCAGCTAACGGCCGCTGGGCTAAATCCGGCAAGATCCTGCATCATCGGCGCCAGGAAGGTAAAAGCGGTAAATACGCCGCCATATCCTAAAGCAGTAATGGCGTAGATAATCAGCAAACGAGGATGGGTCAGAACCTGCAGCTGGGCGCGCAATCCCGCGCTGACGCGGCCAGGAATGTTATTCGGCACCAGAATAAGGCTGCTCATTAACGCAATGACGCCAAGGATCGACACGGCGAGGAACGTCTCACGCCAGCCAAAATGTTGGCCGATAAAGGTGCCTAATGGCACCCCGGTCACCAGCGCAACAGTCAGACCGCCAAACATAATCGCAATCGCCGAAGCCGCTTTCTCTTTCGGGACCAGGCTGGTCGCAATTGTCGATCCGATCGAAAAGAAAACCCCGTGCGCCAGCCCCGTCAGCAGGCGTGCCAGAACCAGAGTTTCATAGCCCGGCGCCTGCCAGGCCAGCAGGTTGCCGGCGGTAAACAGCGCCATTAACGCGAGCAGCAGTTGTTTACGCGGCATCCGCCCGGTCAGCGCGGTGAGTACCGGGGCGCCAATCGCCACGCCGAGTGCATAGATCGAAACCAGCAGCCCCGCAGAGGGGAGCGAAATAGCAAGTTGTTCTGCGATAGTGGGCACCAGGCCCACGATGACAAATTCGGTCGTGCCAATAGCAAAGGCACCGATAGTTAAGGCCAGTAGCGCCAGCGGCATAATGTACTCCGTATCAACATGATTAAGATGACACGTAGTATGAAGAGATGTTTTAATAACAAAAATAGCCAAAGTATCAATAGAATTTTGCCACAGGTGCAATAATGAGAGCTACCTCAGAAGAAATCGCCATTTTTGTCGCCGTGGTTGAAAGCGGCAGCTTTAGTCGCGCAGCCGAACAGCTAGGTCAGGCTAATTCCGCCGTCAGCCGGGCGGTGAAAAAGCTGGAATCAAAGCTCGGCGTGAGCCTGCTTAATCGTACGACCCGTCAGCTAAGCCTGACTGAAGAGGGAGAGCGTTATTTCCGTCGCATGCAGGTTGTGCTTCAGGAGATGGCCGCTGCCGAGAATGAGCTTCTGGAGAGCCGTACGACGCCAAGAGGTCTGTTACGGGTTGACGCCGCAACGCCGGTGATACTGCATTTTCTGATGCCTTTGATAAGACCCTTCCGCGAGCGCTACCCGGAGATGAACCTTACGCTGGTTTCGTCAGAAACCTTTATCAATCTGATCGAGCGGAAAGTCGACGTCGCGATCCGCGCCGGTACGCTGACCGACTCCAGCCTGCGCGCCAGGCCATTGTTCAATAGCTACCGCAAAATTATCGCTTCACCGGACTATCTTGCTCGCCATGGAACGCCGCAAAGCGTCGCTGAGCTAAAACATCATCAGTGTCTGGGCTTTAGCGAACCCGTTTCATTGAATACATGGCCAATCTCCTGCTGTGATGGTCAGCTACTGGAAATCGAAAGCGAGATATCTTCCAATAGCGGAGAAACGCTTAAGCAGCTGTGCCTGGCCGGTAACGGAATCGCCTGTCTGTCGGACTATATGGTGGATAAGGAGATTGCTGAAGGGGCGTTTGTCGAGCTGCTGGCTGACAAACGGCTGCCGATTGAAATGCCGTTTAGCGCGGTTTACTACAGCGACAGGGCCGTAAGCACGCGGATCAGAGCCTTTATCGACTTTCTTAGCGAGCATGTAAAACAGCTCCCGAAGGAGCTGTAACAGGGTTGTAGAGTACAGATGGGGATTAAATTAGTCCCATTCAGGCGCCAGACCGTCCGGGCTAACCAGACGATCGTTGCTGTCCAGCGCGGCGATCGCCTGGCGATCGTCTTCATCCAGCTGCAGATCCTGAGCTTTGAGATTGCTTGCCAGGTTTTCGCGCTTAGTCGAAGACGGGATTACCGCATAACCTTCGCCCATTGCCCAGGCCAGGATAACCTGCGCCGGCGTGGCATCGTGTTTCGCCGCGATACGTGCGATCGCTTCATCTTTCAGCGCCTTACCGTAGGCCAGCGTCATGTAAGAGGTGATATGGATACCGTGTTCACGTGCCCAATTAACCACTTTACGGTTCTGCAGATACGGAGAGAGTTCAATCTGGTTGGTCGCGATGTTCTCCGCGCCAACGGCAGCAATTGCGCGCTCCATCAGCGGAATAGTGAAGTTAGAGATACCAATCTGACGGGTCAGCCCCTGTTTTTTCGCTTCCAGCAGCGCGGCCATAAACTCTTCAACCGCAACGGCATCATTTGGCGACGGCCAGTGGATTAACGTCAGGTCGACATAGTCAGTACGCAGCTTCTGCAGGCTCTCTTTCAGGCTGGCGATCAGCTTCTCTTTGTTGAGATTTTCAATCCAGATCTTGGTGGTGATGAACAGTTCATTGCGCGCAACGCCGCTTTCTGCAATCGCCTGCCCCACAGCAGCTTCATTCTCATAGATTTGCGCGGTATCAATGGTGCGATAGCCCAGTTCAAGCGCCGTTTTTACAGATGTAATAACCACGTCATCTTTCAGACGGAAGGTCCCAAGACCAAATGCAGGGATTGTCATGATTTTCCTCTTTCTTCATTCATATCGGTTAACGAGGACAATTATGACTAACGAGAAGATTGAGAAAAAGAGCGCTAAATGCAGAGGATTTTTGCTAAAACAGCAATAATTAAACAACAGGTAAAGAAAAAGCCCTGAGCATTTGCTCAGGGCTTTTAATAAGTGGCGGAACGGACGGGACTCGAACCCGCGACCCCCTGCGTGACAGGCAGGTATTCTAACCGACTGAACTACCGCTCCACCGAATACTTCTGTAACCACCGGATTAATGCACCGGCTTACTACTTAATTTGATGCCTGGCAGTTCCCTACTCTCACATGGGGAGACCCCACACTACCATCGGCGCTACGGCGTTTCACTTCTGAG
>NZ_PDEL01000021.1:0-97601 GCF_002556465.1 Klebsiella sp. MBT K-1
GAACGACGGATAATGTCTTGCGATTGATAAGCCATAATTCGTCTCCGTTACGCCTTTTCCACGTTCACGAGGAAAGCCTTGAACTCCGGCGTCTGCGTGTTCGCATCACCGACAAACGGCGTCAGGGTATTGGCGATAAACCCTTTCTTCGCCACGCCTTCGTAGCCCCAGTGAATCGGAATACCGATAGTATCGATATCCTTACCGTCCGCTTTCAGCGTGCGAATACGCTTGGTCACCACCGCCTTGGCTTTGATATAACCGCGGTTAGAGGAGACCTTCACGGTATCGCCATGGGCGATGCCGAGCTTGTTGGCCAGCTTCTCGCCGATCTCCACGAACTGTTCCGGCTGCGCGATGGCGTTAAGCAGCGCGTGCTTGGTCCAGTAGTGGAAGTGCTCGGTCAGACGGTAAGTGGTGCCGACGTAAGGGAATTTATCCGCTTTGCCCATCTGCTCAAGGTCGCCTTTAAAGACGCGCGCGGCCGGGTTCGAGACCACGTTCGGGTGCAGCGGGTTAGTGCCCAGCGGCGTTTCAAACGGCTCGTAGTGTTCCGGGAACGGCCCTTCCGCCATCTTATCGATAGCGAACAGACGCCCCATTCCTTCCGGCTGCATGATAAACGGCCCGACATCGCTGTCCGGCGCCGCGGCGCTGTAGTCCGCAATATCCACGCCGCCCCACTTCGCGCCATCCCATTTCAGGAGCTGGCGCTTCGGATCCCACGGTTTACCCGCCGGGTCCGCGGAGGCGCGGTTATACAGAATGCGGCGGTTGAGCGGCCACGCCCATGCCCAGCCCAGCGTATTGCCCAGGCCCGACGGGTCGGCGTTATCGCGACGCGCCATCTGGTTGCCGTCCGGCGTCCAGCTACCGGCGAAGATCCAACAGCCGCTGGAGGTGGTGCCGTCATCGCGCAGCTGTGCAAACGAGCTGAGCTGCTGGCCTTTCTTGACGATCACCGCCCCGGTTGCCGGGTCGGTAATATCTGCCAGCGCCTTACCGTTGCTTTCCATCGCGACTTCTTCTGATGCCGGTTCATGCGGTGTGGCGTAGTTCCACGTCATGTTCAGCACCGGTTCCGGCGCCGGTCCGCCCTGTTCGGCGTACATCTTGCGCAGGCGTAAGAAGATGCCGGCGAGGATCTCACCGTCGGTGGTCGCAATCCCCGGGGCGTCCGCGCCTTTCCAGTGCCACTGCAGCCAGCGGCCGGAGTTGACGATAGAACCGTTCTCTTCGGCGAAGCAGGTGGACGGCAGGCGGAACACTTCGGTCTGGATTTTCGTCGGATCGACGTCGTTCGACTCCCCGTGGTTTTGCCAGAAAGTGGAGGTTTCGGTGTTGAGCGGGTCGATGGTCACCAGGAACTTCAGCTTCGACAGCGACGCGACAACCTTGTTTTTGTTCGGGAACGACGCTACCGGGTTGAAGCCCTGGCAGATATAGCCGTTCACTTTACCCTGGTTCATCATCTCGAAGTATTGCAGGACGTCGTAGCCCTTATCCCACTTCGGCAGCCAGTCAAAGCCCCAGCTGTTTTCCGCCGTCGCTTTATCGCCAAAGAAGGCCTTCATCATCGAGACGAAGAATTTCGGGTAGTTACCCCAGTAGTTCACCTGGCCCTTCAACAGCGGTTTCGGCGTGTTGGCGGCGAGGTAGGTTTGCAGGTCAGTCTGTTTCTCGCTCGGCAGCGTCATATAGCCTGGCAGGCTCTGCGACAGCAGTCCCAGGTCGGTGAGACCCTGAATATTGGAGTGGCCGCGCAGGGCGTTTACGCCGCCGCCCGCCATGCCCATATTGCCGAGCAGCAGCTGGATCATCGCCATGGTGCGGATGTTCTGCGCGCCGATGGAGTGCTGCGTCCAGCCCAGCGCGTACAGGAACGACGCGGTTTTATCGTGCGCGCTGGTTTCCGCGATGTATTCGCAGACTTTGAGGAAGTCGGCTTTTGGCGTCCCGCAGATGTTTTCGACAACTTCCGGCGTATAGCGGGAAACGTGCTGCTTCAGCAGGTTCCAGACGCAGCGCGGATGCTGCAGCGTGGTATCGCGTTTGGCAAAGCCGTTTTCATCCAGCTCATAGTTCCAGGACGTTTTATCGTACTTGCGGGCTTCGGCGTCGTAGCCGCTGAACAGACCGTCTTCAAAGCTGTAATCCTCACGCACGATCAGGCTGGCGTTGGTGTAAGCCTCGGTATATTCACGGTTAATTTTTTCGTTGTTCAACAGGTACAGGATAACGCCTGACAGGAAGGTAATGTCAGTACCGGAACGAATTGGGGTATAGAAATCAGCCACCGCCGCGGTACGCGTAAAGCGCGGATCGATCACAATCAGCTTCGCGCCGTTGTGAATCTTGGCTTCCATCGCCCAGCGGAACCCAACCGGGTGTGCTTCAGCGGCGTTGCCGCCCATCACCACCACGAGATTGGCGTTCTTGATGTCGACCCAGTGGTTGGTCATCGCACCGCGACCAAATGTTGGAGCAAGACTTGCTACCGTTGGTCCGTGTCAGACGCGCGCCTGGTTGTCGACCGCGAGCATACCGAGCGCGCGGGTAAATTTCTGGGTTAAATAACCGGTTTCGTTACTGGAGGCGGAGGCGCACAGCATACCGGTGGTCAGCCAGCGGTTGACGGTAATGCCTTCGCTATTCTGCGCGACAAAGTTGGCGTCGCGGTCTTCTTTCATCAGCTTAGCGATACGGTCGAACGCTTCATCCCAGCTGATTTGCTGCCATTTATCAGAGCCTGGCGCGCGGTATTCCGGGAATTTCAGACGGCTTTCGGAGTGGATAAAGTCCACCAGACCGGCCCCTTTAGGGCAGAGCGCACCACGGTTGACCGGGTGGTCCGGGTCACCTTCGATATGGAAGATAGACGCTTTGGCGTTTTTCGCGCCGTCGCCGAGGCTGTACATCAACAGCCCACAGCCGACGGAACAGTAAGTGCAGGTGTTACGGGTTTCGCGGGTGCGCAGCAGCTTATACTGCCGTGTTTCCGCGAGCGCTAAACCGGGCGCAAAGCCCAGCGCCGCTGCCGTGGTTCCTGCCATACCGCCAGCGCAGATCTTAAAGAACTGCCTTCTGCTGACCTGCATGGTTCGCTCCTTGTTTCGACATTGTCACATATAGTTATTTGCTTTGCGGTAAGGGCCGCAAAGGTTCAGAATTAGGGGTAATTTCCCTCGTTCCCGAAGGGATATAAACAGAATACCACATTGTGTGTATGCCTGTTCCAATACGGTTAAGACAAAGTGAACAAGAAGCCTCTTGAACAAATCGAAAATGTGACAGATATCACAGGTTATCGCCAGGTATCGCTCTGGAAGCGCCAAAATTTGCAACATCCTCAGCCAGACGAGTTAGCTGAAGAGGTACCCGTTGCGCTGGTCTATAACGGCATCTCGCACGTGGTGATGATGGCGACGCCGAAAGACCTGGCGCAGTTCGCCGTGGGCTTTTCCTTATCCGAAGGGATTATCGAAAACCGGGGCGAGATTTATGGTATGGACGTCCTTCAGGCCTGTAACGGCCTTGAAGTGCAAATCGAACTCTCCAGCCGCCGCTTTATGGGGCTGAAAGAGCGCCGTCGCGCGCTGGCCGGGCGCACCGGCTGCGGCGTATGCGGCGTTGAGCAGCTCAACGATATCGGCAAGCCCGTGCAGCCGCTGCCTTTTACCCAGACGTTCGATCTGGCGAATCTCGATCGCGCGCTGGCGCACCTGCATGATTTTCAGCCGATAGGCCGCCTTACTGGCTGTACTCACGCCGCGGCCTGGGTGCGCCCTTCCGGGGATCTCGCGGGCGGTCACGAAGACGTTGGTCGCCACGTGGCGCTGGACAAACTCCTGGGACACCGAGCGGAGTCAGATGGCGCCTGGCAGAACGGCGCGGCACTCGTCTCCAGCCGAGCCAGCTATGAGATGGTGCAAAAGGCGGCCATGTGCGGGGTGGAAATCCTTTTTGCGGTCTCTGCCGCTACCACGCTGGCGGTTGACGTCGCCGAGCGCTGCAACCTGACGCTGGTGGGATTCTGCAAGCCGGGCAGGGCGACCGTTTACACGCATCCGCAGCGGTTAATCGCGGGTTAAATTTAAGTCAATTTTTTTGAATGATGACAACAAATCCTTCCGCTTTTTGTTTGGCGATGTGCGAGCTACTATTTATCACATCAAGGCACGGCGCCTTATTCAAACAACTAACGTAAAGGGTTTATATCATGAAAAGCATCAAAACTTTTGTCGCAGTTATCGCTCTGGCCGCTTCTTTTGGTTCCTTCGCTGCGGAAACCGTGACCGCAACCGCCGCCACGATGGACGGTGCAGAAGCGAAAATCGCCGCTCAGGCCCAGGCCGCAGGCGCATCGTCTTACAAAATTACCGAAGCGTTTACCGGTAACCGCGTGCACATGACTGCGGAACTGAATAAATAAGCGTAAAGCTACTGTCGAAAGAGCGCCCAAGGGGCGCTTTTTTTGTGTCTACAGAAATATTTATTTCATTGTTAATTAAGTGTTTTTATTCGATGGTCCGCTTATTGCAACGCGATGAACAGTCGACAATAAAAGGTCCCCGCTATGCCGCTGTTCTATCAAAACCCCGTGATTCATGCCGATTATGCCGATCCCGATGTCATTCGCACAGGCGATGATTTCTGGATGGTGGCTTCCAGTTTCCATCAATTGCCCGGCTTACCGCTTCTCCACTCACGCGATCTCATCCATTGGCAAATCGTTAACCATATTGTTAAACGCCTGCCTTCGCCGGAATATGACAGCGTTCAGCCGGGAAAGGGGATTTGGGCGCCCTCCATTCGTTTTCATGATGGCCAGTTTTGGGTTTTCTACAGTTTGCCCGACGAGGGTATTTTTGTTTCCCACGCCCGGGATCCGTTAGGCGAGTGGAGCGAACCCTATTGTCTGAACGCCTCCCCCGGCTGGATAGACCCTTGTCCGTTCTGGGACGATGATGGGCGAGCCTGGCTGATTCACGCCTTTGCTTTTAGCCGCAGCGGGGTGAAAAATAAGCTCCAGCTTTTTGAAATGGCGCCGGATGCATCCCGGCTGTTGGATAACGGCCGGATCGTTGTTGACGGAACGCCCTCGCATCCCACTCTGGAAGGCCCCAAGCTGTATAAGCGTAACGGCGAATACTGGATATTCGCCCCGGCCGGCGGCGTCAAGCGAGGCTGGCAAACGGTCATGCGCGCCCCGACGCTATCTGGTCCATGGCAAAGTCGCGATGTCCTGCACCAGGGGAATTCGCCGATAAATGGTCCTCATCAGGGGGCATGGGTTGAACTGGAGAATGGTGAAAACTGGTTTTTCCACTTTCAGGACAAAGGCGTGTATGGCCGGATAGTGCATCTTCAGCCGCTTTGCTGGGGCGCTGACGGCTGGCCGCAAATTGGCCAGAGGCTTAATGACACCGGTAAAGGCCAGCCCGTCAGCCTGCATCGTTTACCCGCATTGCCCGTTGCGCCGTGCTGTTTACAGACCAGCGACGATTTCCGGCACGGCCAGCCCGGTGTTCAATGGCAATGGCAGGCAAACCCCCAGCGCCACTGGCTCACGCCTCATCAGCAAGGGCTACGCTTGCGCTGCGCGCTAACCTCAGGCGATATCAGCCTGTATCGCTTACCTCAACTGCTGCTGCAAAAGTTTCCCGCTGAACGTTTTGACGTGCAGACCGCGGTTGAACCGATGTTTTCTCAGGATGGCGATGAAGCGGGGATCGCGATTTACGGTCAGCGCTTTGCCGCACTGTGCGTAACGTACCGCGCGGCGAATTTGCAGCTCGCGCTATGCCACGGATGGATAGACGATCGCGGTGAAACGCATCAACAATCCATCGGACTTGAGGAGGTCACCGGTTGCAAGGAGATTGAGCTAGGGTTTCAGGTGGACTATGACGGGGTGGTCCATTTTCGTTATCGGCTTGCGCAGCGTGAATGGCGGCAGGTGACGCCGCAGTTTTCCGCCGGGGCGGGAAAATGGATCGGCGCGCGTATGGGTATTTATGCCCGTGGCGAGCGTGAAAACGTCAAAGGCAGCGCCATATTCTCACCGTTTATCGTGCGTTTGCAGTAAGCCCCGCGGGCGACCCCAGAAGGGCAGCGAAGCTGCCCTTTACGGCGTTTAATCGAAGTAATAGCGAATGCCGAGGCGGAATCGCACCTGATCGTCGTGATTCTGATCCTGATCGAGCCAGGCGACTTCCGCATAGGGGAGCCAGTGTTTATCGACGCGGTAGCGCGCCACAATACTTGGCTCCCAGTGAGTTTTCTGCCCGTTAGAGGCATTGAAGTCGTTTGTGTTGACAAAGAACTCCGGGTTGAGCTGGAGCCACAGTTTCTCGGTCGCCTGGTAATTAAGGTACAGGTCAAACTGATGGCTGTCGTTATAATCCATATAGCCGTTGTAATCGCGATCTTTATGGGTCATATGGTTATAGCGATAGCGGCTGCTAAAACTTAAGGTTTTACTGATTTTATAATCGAGACTGATATAAGGAGCCAGCTTTGTTCCTTTATTATCAATATCGGTTAATCCGCCCGGCGTCAGCGTCCATTTTTCATTAAGCGGGATCGGATACCAGCCTTCAAACTCCTGGAACGAGCTTTTCATTTGATTAAAATCTTGTCCGAGGTCATACATTGCTGAGGCCAGCACCCCTGCGCCATTATCAAATATATGACCAAGGCCAATTTTATACTGATTTTTCTCCGAAGCCGTAGTATGCGCGTAGCGATTATCAACCCAGGTTGCCGCGGCAAACGTATTTAGTGTAAAGCAGGACAGCGGTATGCCGATTAAAAGCGTGCGTAATATTTTCATTTTTATTCCTGTAGGATTTATAGAATACCATCATTTCGATAAAGCAATAAAAGACACTTATTAAATAGCAATTGCTGTGCCAGAATATAAAATCATTAAAATACATGGAGTTGTTTTTTATGTGTTGAGTATTGATTCGACACTGGTTGGTTTTTTATTTGCGTCGATACACATCACGAGTAAGAGGACGGCTCCCTTTTATTAAAGGGAGCCAGGGGAAGCGTTAAATTATGCCAATACCCGCAGCGGCAAAGCCAAAGACAATCAGCATAATTAATACCTTATTCGGGCTAACCTTTTTATTCAGTAGCTTCAGGCAGCCCAGGACTAAAAGCAGAGGAATTAAGCCAACGCAAATTTTGTCGAGGATCTCTTGCAGCACAAAGGGCTGTCCGGCGATGGTGGTTTTAAAGGTAGTGGTGAATTTCACCATGCTGGCGCTCATCGCCCCCACCATCATTAACCCCATAATCGACGAGGCTTTCGTTATACAGCTCAGCAGTCCCGACTGCGTCGCTTCGGCGATATATTTCGAGCCTAAGCGGTAGCCCATCACGCCGCCGTAATAGCGCAGCAGATAGCTGGGAATATTGTAAATCAGCAGGAACAGCAGCGGCCCAAGCGGATTGCCCTGCGACGCCAGGCCAATAGCGATCCCGGTGGCGATAATACGCAGCACGCCGTAGAAAAATGAATCGCCTACCCCGGCAAATGGCCCCATTAAGGCCACTTTGATGCCGTTAATACTCGAAGTATCAAAGTTCGGGTTGGCGGCGTTCTCCTTTTCCATCGACAGCGTCAGGCCCATAATAAAGGGCGCCAGATGCTGGTTGGTATTGAAGAACTGGCTGTTTCGCTTAAGCGATTCAAGATAACGGTGCGGGTCGTTGGCGTAGATTTTCTTCAGCATCGGCGCCAGCGCCCAGCCGTAGCTTAATCCCTCCATGCGGGTGAAGTTCATCGACCCCAGCAGCGGAAACTGGCGGATAAAAAGCTGACGGAAAAGCTTTTTCTCGCTTTTATCATCGGCGTAAGCGCTAACGCCAGGTGTCTGGATATCAGTCATTGAAGAACCCATCCTTATCGTCGACTGAAGCGGGCGCAGCCGCCGTTGCCGTTTGTTTATTCGCTTTAAGTTGATTGAATTCGTTAAAGCACAGATAGACCGCTACCGAGGCCGCGATAATCGCGATCCCCATAATCGGCAGCTGCAAATAAGCCGCCATCGCAAAACCGATAAAAAAGAAGGCGGCAATATTACGATTCCACAGCGCCTTCAGCAGAATGGCGAACCCGAGAGCCGGGAGAATGCCGCCAACCGCCGTCATGCCGCGCATGACCGTACCCGGAATGCTCTCGACCAGGCTGCGGATGACCTCGGTGCCGAAGAGCACGCCAAAAAAGGCGATCAGGGCGAAGGGGATGCCGTAAAAGAAGGTCATACCGAGCGTCAGACCCAGCGCCGCACGGTCACGCCCTTGTTCCAGTAGCGCATCGTATTTTTCAACCAGAGCGGTATAGACCAGCTTCAGCACCTGATAAACAAACACCGCCAGCAGGCTGATCGGCAGCGCCAGCGCAACGGCCACCGGCGGTTCGGCGTGGGTCAGGATCGTAAAAGCGGTTGCCAGCACCGAACCCACCGCCAGATCGGCAGGAACCGAGCCGCCGATGGTGATGGTGCCAAGGAAAATCAGCTCCAGCGTGGCGCCGATGATAATCCCCTGCTGCAAATCTCCCAGCACCAGACCCACCAGCGCGCCGCAGATGAGCGGACGTTCGATCAGCGGTTGGCCCAGCGTATGGTCGGCGGTTTTCACCAGAAACATAATGACAGCAACAAGAATTGCGGAAGTTAACATAGCGACCTCGTTTAGCTGGCGGCGTTGCCCAGCATCTCAATCAGGTTTTTTACCGGATGAGAAGGCAGGACCTGGTATTCAACGGCAACGCCGCGGTTGGCGATGGCGTGGAAATCCGCCACATCTTCCGGCGTCACGTAGACGGTATCGCTAATGCGCTTTTTCGCCGCCAGATTGTCGGTGATGCGCCCGAAGTTAGCGACGTTTAACGTTTTTATTCCCGGCACCTGCTCGACAAGCCGACGGGCGTCGGCGGCGTTGTTAACGATCACCATAATTTTCATGGCTTCCGAACGCGGGTCGTTAAGCACATCGCCCGCATCCTTTACCGCCATGATGGCGCACTTTGCGGTATCGGGAGCCGCCATGCGCAGCGACATTTTCTGCACTTCGTTATTCACGATCTGGTCATTGGCGACCAGGATGCGGTTCACGCCCAGATGCTTGGTCCATACCACGGCAACCTGTCCGTGGATTAAACGATCGTCAATACGTACTAAAGAAATCATGGTGTAGCTCCAGTTAGCAAAAGTAGGGTGTCCAGACGCGGGAAAGGCGAACCAGGGCTTCGAAATAGAAGTAATCGCCCCAGAGGTTAGGTTCGTTAATGCCCATATTGCGGCCAAAGTTATAAACGCCTTCGCGCAGCAGGCCGTCCTGCGCGTGGGCAAAGTAGCGCTCGCGTAAATTGCGCATCATCAGTTCAATAGCGTTGCCGTAGGCCGGACGCAGCGGGTCGGTGAGGGGTAATAGCTTCAGCAGTTCCGCCAGTCCGCAGGCCGCGATCGCCGCCGCAGAGGTATCCCGGTACTGGTTATCTTCGGCAGTAAAAATCAGATCCCAATAGCAGACAAAATCTTCCGGCAGGCGGTTAAGAAAATAGTGCGTCAGGCGGCGAGAGAGCTCGGGCTGCCAGGCATCGCCGGTGTGGGTATATCCCAGCGCAAAACCGTAAATTCCCCAGGCCTGACCGCGCGACCAGCAGGAGCTATCGCTGAACCCCTGGTGCGTATCCCCGCGTAGCGGCTTGCCGTTATGAACATCCATATAGAACGTATGAAAAGTAGAGGCGTCCTCACGCACCAGATAGCGTGCGGCCTGCGCCAGATGACGGCTGGCGGCCTCGCGCCACCGTGGGTTACCGGTTTCGTTGGCGGCCCAAAACAGCAGCGGAACATTGAGGTTGCAGTCGATGATCATTCGCCCCTGACGCGCCGGGTCGTTTAAATCTCCCCACGCCTGAATCACGCCCGCCGTGGCGTGGAAGCGGCGATAAAGCAGTTCGGCCGCGCGCAGGGCGAGTTCGCGGGCGCGCAGGTTGCCGGTGAGTTTCCAGGCGTTAACGCAGGAGAGCAGATAGAGGAAGCCGAGGTCGTGAGTATCAACCTTGATTTCCTTATCGAGCCGCTCTTCAAAACTATCGAGCAGGCTTTCCGCTACCGCCCGATATTTTTCGTCGCCGGTGACCTCCCAGGCAAGCCACAGCATGCCGGTCCAGAATCCCTCGGTCCAGTCGACTCTTTCAACGCTTTCATAGCGGCCATGGCTGGCGCTGGCGGCAGGAAAGGTTGCCGTAAAGCGCGGCAGCATGGCGTCAAGCCGGATCAGGACGTCGCCGATGGCCCCGTCAAGCCAGGCACGATCCAGCCCCGGCTGCGGTAAGAAGTAGCGGCTATCAAGCGCTTCAAGTGCGATAGTCACAGGCTGTCCTCCCCGGCAAAGAAATCATCAATATTGTCCTGCGTTTTATGCTGTGTCGCCTGGCGCGCCGCCATGATTTCCGGCAGCAGATTCATGTACTGCATTGCTCCGCTGGCGGCGGCAAATGCGTCCTGGAGCCGCTGGGCGGTATCGGTGTGTTCCGACATGCAAAACTCCATCAACATAATCAGACTGGCGCCGCTGATAACGTGCGCGTGAGGGTATTTGACCATCATCTGTACGGCGGTATTGTTGACGCTGCCGCCGGGCATATCGGTAAACAGCACCAGCTCATTGCCGCGACCGGCTGCCAGCCGGGCGATAGCGTCAAAGCGGGTGGCCAGTTCAGCCGTCGAACCAATTTCGCCGCAGTAGGCGCAGACGGGCGTGACGCCATGATCGTCGCCAATCAGCAGATTTAATGCTGAGACAATCCCTTCGGCATAGCGGCCATGAGTTGCGATGTACATCTCTCGCATTTGCGTTCCTTAATATGTTCTGGGTAGCTGAGGGAGATTTAGCAATCACCGTGCCATGTTTTTATCTTTATGTTTTTAAACGATAAAATAGTTTTTCTGGACGCTGTTTTCAGTGTTGAAAAGGCGAGGTTCGGCAGTGTCGAGCGCGCGGCCAGACGACGCCGACCGCGGAGGGTTAATGTTCAGGGGCAAAGGCGATCCATGGCTCCATGATTTCATAAATCATCAGCACTTCAGTGAGCGGCAGGGTGATATTGTATTTGCGGTTCAGGGCCTGGAAAAAAGTGTCATGGACGGCGACAAAGGCCTGCTGTTCAAGCGTCAGCGCAGTTTCTTCGCGATGGCGTACGCCGTTATTCACCATCACCCGTTCGATCATCAGCGCGATATGCATAAACAGATTGATGCGCAGATAGCTTTCAAAATGGATTTTGTAGAAGGATTCATACTGTTTAATGACCGCTTCAACTTCATCAATGATTACCACCGGATTGAGGAAATTAAGCCGGCTGGCGACGCCTTCGACCGTGAATAGCTTGACCACTTCATCAATCATGGGCTCCAGACCGCCTTCCATTAGCAGCCCGTTGAAATAATCACGTTTTAACACCTGCGTCTTTTCTTTAATCAGCTGCTCTACGCTAAGTAGCGGAATATACCCGGCTTCCAGATCGGTAGTCGTAATGATCAGCCGCGTACCGTTCAGCGCCGGATCGGCGTGGGCGATTTTCCATTTCAGATCGTCATACTCCATCGTAATGATATCGATCTCCTCCTGGGCCAGGAAACGCTGGACGATATCTTTCAGCTTGCGGGAGATCCCTTCGCCGGAGATGCAGGAGATAATGATTTTATTGCCCGGCAACACGCCCGCGTAGTAGCGCGTTTCCACCTCATACGCTCCTTTGGCGCTCTCAATAATCGCCTCCATCGACAGCTTGTCCTGGATTTTGGCCGCAATATCCAGCGCCATGGCCGTGCTGACGTTGTTGATAACCAACAGCTCGCCGTGCAGATGGAGCTTAATCTCTTCGTAAATCTCTTTTAGCGACCCCATATCCACCAGAATAATCAGCCCCGCCCCCTGCTTAAGACGGGAAACATGGGCGATCAGCAGGTCGATAATCTCCCTGGTCGACGTCGCGTTCGCCATGTCGAAGGCTTTAAAGTAGTAGCCGCCGGTCAGTTGGTTGGCGATACCGGCAATGCTCGACGCGGTGGCGCGGCCGTGGGAAACGATAATCCCCAGAATCGGATCGTCTTCGCCGGCGAGAGTATGAAAAGCGCAGCTTAGCAGGGGCAGCAGCAGGGGCAGCGGCTGCCGGGTGACATGTTTGCTCAGCAAAGCGAGACACTCCTCGGCCAGCAGCCGCGCCTTCGCGGAGACATAGTCGGAAATGGTTTGCAGTTCGCTTGCATTGGCCGTCTCCTCAGCGTCATGGAGCGCGTAGCTGACGCAGAGCCAGACCGCCTTGCGGATCTCCTGGCTACAGGAGATGCCGGTCAAACTCTCCAGTTCGTCGAGAGCGTGAACGGTGTTCTGCCAGATATAGCCCCTGTACAGCGCCTCGGCGGCAACCGCGCCGCTGACGGTGGTCAGCAGCTGTTCCATTTTGCGATTCAGCAGCAGCACGTTACCGCTGTGGCAAAAGTCGCGAAAAATCACCTCATCGCGCATCGCCTTTGGCAGAAACTGGCTGGCGCACAGCGCGTCATTATCCGCATTAGCGGCAATACGGATTATTTCGCCGCCGGACGCCGGGCCGCGTAGCGTAATAACCTCGGCCTCGCGATTATCGCTCCAGGCGCTGGCGCACATCACTTTAATCTGGTTTTTTAACTCCCCGATATTGCCGCGCACCGGTGAGGCGACCAGCTGATGCATCAGCTGATTATCGAGATGGATATCCCGACGCAGGCTGTGCGCTTCTTGATGCAAAAAGTGGCTGACCTGCGCGACGCGCTCGGTAAGCGGACGCGAAATATAGTTTGGCAGCGTGACGCGCACCGGAATACGGCGACGGAAGGTGTTGAGCAGGACGGTGTCGATATTTTCCGTTGTGGCGAAGATAAAGCGCAGCGACGCCGGATGGCGCGTACGGTTATCGCCAAGGCGGTAGAAATACCCCTTGTCCATAAACAGAAATAGCTTTTCCTGGTTCTCTGCCGAGAGGCGATGAACCTCGTCGAGGAACAGAAACCCGCCATCGGCATCATCAAAGGCGCCGCGTTTTTCGCGGTCGGCTCCGGTGAAAGCGCCCCGGATATAGCCGAAAAGGGTCGCCGAAAGCAGCTCCGGGTTATTGGCGTAGTCGGCGCAGTTAAGCTCAACGAAAGGTTTGTCTGCTGCGATAACGCCGCGTTCGAGGGCATACTGATAAATTAGCGTCGCCAGGTGGCTTTTGCCGACGCCACTCTCTCCGGAGAGCAGGATAGGCAAGCCGTCACCGGGGTAGTCCACCGCTGAGCGGCACAGCGCGACGGCTTCGGCCAGACTGCCGTGTGCGCCAATCAACGGCTGAAAGGCGTCGTGCTTTTTCGACACTATGAGTGATGCCTGAACGCTTTCCTTACCGTTGGTCTGTACAAAGAAGCGCACCGGCCGGGTATTTTCTTTACTCAGATGGCCGTCATCGCACAGCCTGTTAAGGTAATGGCTGATAACGCTGCGGTTAACCTGCATAAAGTCCGCACAGTCCTGAGCCGTGAATCCCGCGGGTTTATGCGCATAATGAGTCACTATTTTCTGGAATAACTTTTCTTTTGCCGACAGCGCCATTTTTCAATGTCCTGGGTAGAGTAGAAAATAGCGTCGATTTTATTTAGACACTAGACACTACTATTTTTATTAGACACTGAGTACTTTCTACGCCATTAGATAAAAATGAAACTACGTTTTGATTAGAATGTGATGAAGATCGCCACCGATTTGATGGGGTGTAAAAGCTGGCGCCCCGCCCGCAAGCGGCCGAAGAACCGGGCAGCCTGAACGGGGCGATAAACGCGCCGTGAACCTTCCTGACGTAAAAAAATGCGCTATTTATCACATTTCTGCTTTTTCATTATCGCTGGGCTTAAAGATGAAAAGGGGCAGCCCGCCGGCGAAATTATCTCCTCAAGTAACCTAATGATATAAAAGAAAATAAAAACGTAACTGTTAAGACGAGCCCATTTTATAAAAGAGATATTGATCACAAAAAATGCGCTAATAAACCCGCTGTCAATATTAGGCTGGCAGAGATTTATCAGCATATTGTGATCTCTCTTGCAAATAATGCCCTTGAACTCAGGGAAAAATGTGGGCAGGCAAAACAGCGGAGACGGGCAATGAAAATTGGCATTGTTATTAGCGGCGGCGATGTTTCAGGAATTAATAATTTTATATTCCAGATTGCCAGACTGGCGAATGCCGATATCACCATTTTTAATGGTGGAATACCTGGGCTGTTGGATAAAAACCATCAGGAGGTGGCCTGGCGCGATCTGGTCGATTTCTCCATCGCCTCTATTCCGATCATTACCTCCGGGCGCACCAGCCGTCGGTTGCTGCGCAGTGAATATGAAACAATAGCCAAAAAAATTAAATCACTGCGCATTGATGTGCTGATTATGGCCGGCGGCGACGGTAGCCTGCAGTTTCTCAATACGCTGAGCGAATTTGATATTAACTGCTTTGGCGTCGGGATGACTATCGATAACGATGTGTACGGCAGTGATTATACGATTGGTTTCTCCACCGCCTGCGAGCAGATTATTAAAGAAGTTTCCCGCTTAAGAAATACCGGAAGAGCATTACCGGGCCGCGTGTTTATGGTCGAAATTCTGGGAGGGTATTGTGGAGAGTTAACGTTGCAATCCGCGATAAAAAGTAACGCCGATATCGCCCTGATCCCGGAATCGCAGCTGCCGTTGGAAACGCTGGCCGAGCGGGTGAAGCATAAGCTGACACAGCAAAACAGCGTGGTGATCCTGTGCTCTGAAGGCTACACCAGGGAATACTCTCCCGGATTTCAGGGAGCCATTGATACCATGATTAAGCAGCTCGAACCGCAAATTGGCGTGCGTATTCGTAAAACTATCGTTGGCTACGGTTTGCGCAATGGCGATCCGACCTGCGAAGAGATCTACCAGGGCACGATTATGGCCAGTGAAGTGGTTCGCTGCATTCAGTCAGGGATGAAAAATAAAGCCATTATAATTAATGCAAGTAACAAACCTATTCCGATTGATTTAATTAGTATGAAAAAACGTCTGGTCGACACTGAAGGACATCATTATAAACTTGCCAAACAACTCAATATAATTTGAGGAGACCCTACATGCTGAAAATTCTATGCGTATGTGGCTGCGGCCTCGGTTCAAGCTTTGCCATTGAAATGACGGCGAAGGCGGTTTTAAAGAAGCTGGAGATTCCAGCACAGATTGAACATACTACTATTTCCGAAGCCGGGGCGTTTAAATCAGATATGATTCTGACGCAAAAAACCTTTGCCGATATATTAACGGCGGATGCCAGCGAGGAGGAAATTAAACGCGTAGTGGTACTGCATAAGCTGACGGATAAAGACGAGATTGAGGCAAAGATCGTCGCATTCTTAAAAGAACGTAACCTGAAGGTAGCGGACTATGAATAGCTTTGTAGAGTTTATCGTCAAAGATTTACTCGGTCAGGCATCGATATTAATTGCATTTATTGCGATGCTGGGCCTGATTCTGCAAAAAAAATCAGCGGGTAAAACGGCAGAGGGGACGTTTAAAACGCTGCTCGGTTTCTTAATTATGATGGCCGGGATCAACATTATTGTCGCCACGCTAACGTTCCTTAACGATATTTTCACGCAGGGATTTGGCATGAAAGGCTACATTACCGATGTCGCCGCCATTGCCGGATTAGCCAACCGTGAATTAGGTTCCGAAGTCGCGTTGACCCTGATGGTGATTTTTGCCGTCAACATCATTATCGCCCGCCTGACGCCGCTTAAATATATTTTTCTGACCGGCCAGGCGCTGCTGTGGATGGCGACTATCGGCGCGGTGATTGGCTATAAAGCCGGGTTGACCGGGCTTCCGTTGATTTTAACCGGCGGTATTTTCGGCGGCGTGATGGCGGTACTGATGCCCGCCCTGGCGCAGCCGGTGGTCAGGCGCATTACCGGTTCCGATGACGTGGCGCTGGGGCACTTCTGCACTATCGGCTATCTGGTGCAGGCGGCGGTGGCTAAAGTAGTGGGGAAAGGGTCTCGCTCAACAGAAGACCTTGAATTACCGGATAACTTTAAGTTTCTTCAGGATACCTATCTCGCGATGGCGGTGGTGATGGTGCCGATGTACCTCATCCCCGCGGTTGCGGCGGGCCCGGAATATATCGCGCAGTTCTCCAACGGCATTAACTACCTGATGTACGCCTTTATGCAGTCCATTCAGTTTGTGGCGGGGGTATTCGTTCTCTACAGCGGCGTGCGCCTGTTGCTTAACGAGCTGGTGCCGGCATTTCGCGGGATTGCGATGCGCATTGTCCCGGACGCTAAGCCCGCGCTGGATTGCCCGGTGCTGTTTCCCTATGCGCCTAACGCGGTGATCGTCGGCTTCCTGGCGACCACCGTCGGCTCCATCATCGGCATGCTGGTGTTTCCCATGTTTGGCCTGGCGATGATCCTGCCCGGCCTGTTAACCAACTTCTTTGCCGGGGGGACGGCGGGTGTCTTCGGCAACGCGCTGGGCGGCCGCCGCGGGGCGATGATTGGCGGCGTCATTCACGGCCTGTTTATCACCTTCCTGCCCGCCATTTTGGTACCGATGCTGGAAAGCTACGGTTTTACCGGCGTCACCTTCAGCGATTCGGACGTCATTAGTTCCGGTCTGGTATTAGGCCACGCTTTCCAGAATAACTGGCTATTTGTCGCCCTGTTCATTGTTTTTGTTGCCGCACTGGCATGGTTCGTAAACGGTAAATCAGCGAAGCCGAAAGGGGAAAATGTTCATGAGTCTGTATAACTTCAACGCTATTCTGAAAATTGCGCAGGAAAGAAATTTTAAGGCCATTGGTTCATTTAATTTGCACTGTATTGAAATGCTGCCAGCATTTTTTAAAGCGGCGCAACAAAGCCATAGCCCGTTAATGATTCAAATCTCTACCGGGACGGCGGAATATCTTGGCTACCGGTTACTGGTGGATGCGGTTCGTTCATTAGCGGAAAGTGAAAACGTGCCGACCTGCCTGCATCTGGATCACTGCTCTGATATTAGCGCCATCGAAACGGCCATGGATGCCGGATTTACATCAGTGATGTACGACGGCTCCCATCTGGATTTGGAAGAGAATATCGGCAATACCCGCATCGTGGTGGAGATGGCGCGCCCGCGGAATATCACGGTAGAAGGCGAACTGGGGGCGATCGGCGGATCGGAAGACGGCAAAGCCGTGGCCGCGGAGGATATCTGCTTCACCACGGTGGAGGACGCCAAACGCTTTGTGGAGGAGACCCGGGTGGATATGCTGGCAGTCTCCGTGGGCACGGTGCACGGCCTGTATACCGGTAAGGCGCAAATCCAGCACCAGCGGCTAAAAGAGATTAGCGCCGCGACCGGCGTGCCGTTAGTGCTGCACGGCGGTACCGGCGTCAGCGATGAAGATATGCGCCTGGCCGTCACTGAAGGCATTAATAAGGTGAACGTCGGCACTGAAATGAACGTCCAGTGGGTCGATCGCTGTAAAACCACCTTTGAAAAAGGCAAAGTGAACGACAGCGTACGCAAATTTTTAATTCCGGCGAATAACGCGGTCACCCATGTATTAATGGAAAAAATCGCGCTGTTTAAATAAAAGCTTATTTTAAACCGTATTTTGTTGCCCTGCTGTCCGTCAGGGAGGAGCTCGCTATGTTTGAATCTTTGAAAACGTTGTGGAAAAAAGAGAATCAACCACCGCAGGATTATGACGAACAGTCCCGTCAGCTGGCCGGGGAAATAGCCAGACTGGAAGCGGAACTACAGGGCAACCCGGCTAATGGCGAAATACAGAAAGCCTTAATGCTGATGTATAACCGGGCGCTGGCGGTGTATGCCAAAAGTAAGAGTCATCGGCAGGAGATAGATGCGCTCTTTGTGCGTATTGATGAGTTACGCAATGTAATTCGCCGCAATATTTAGGGAGTGATGATGACGATAAAAGAACTGCTGATAGAGGCCGATGCGATTCAGGTCGGCGTCACGGAGTCCGACTGGCAGAAAGTGATCCATCTGGCGGCCAGCCCGCTGGTCGCGAAAGGGTATATCTCGGCGGATTACGGTCAGGCGGTAATCGATAATACCCTGAACCACGGCGCCTATTACGTTTTCGATGAAGGCGTCGCCATCCCCCACGCCAGGCCGGAATGTGGCGTCAGGCGTAACTGTTTTAGCCTGGTCGTGTTGGATAAGCCGATTCATTTTGCCGATAGCGAGAAGGCGGATATTGTCATTATGTTCGGCGCGCAGGACAGCAATGCCCATATTGAGGAGGGCATTCGGGCGATTATCGCCCTGCTCGATAATAACGAGACCATGGCGAAGCTGCGGGCCGCCAGCAGCAGAGAGGAGGTCGTCGTGTTGTTATGAACAAACATCTCACATCCGGCTGCAAAACGGTGATTTTAATTAACGGCATTCCCGCCTCGGGCAAAAGCACCGTCACCCGGCAGCTATCGGCAACCTTCAATCTGCCGCAGCTGACTATCGACGGTATTAAAGAGCCGTTTATGGCGTGCTTTAGCGAAATCGACAGATCTTTCAACCGGCAGCTGGGCTGCGCCGCTTATGAAGTCATCTGGTCGATCGTCGGCCACGCTCCGGCAGGCTGTATCTGGTTAATCGACGCCTGGTTTGGTTTTCAGCCGCGCGAAACGTTGCAGCGGCAGCTGCAGCAGGCGGGCGTTGAAAAGGTTCTGGAGATCTGGAACCGCATCTCGCCCGAGCTTGCGGTGTCGCGCTATGCCAGCCGGTTGCAGGATCGCAGGCCGGGGCACCCGGGCGAAGAGTATCTCCCGGAGCTGGCTCAGCTGGCGCAGCGGGCGGAACCCATGCGGCTGGGGCCGGTGTTTACCGTCGATCAGCAAAAACCGCTGGAGATGGCGCCTGTTATCCGTTGGCTCGAAGTACAAATGCAGTAATTCCTTAACTGCAGCTGCGCGGCGGCGCTTCGCTTTCGCGGCCTACAGGAATTGCGTAATTATTTGATATTACGGGTTTCGTAGGCCGGGTCAGGCGATACCTGCTATCCGCAGCAGCGCCGTCGCCACGGCGGCGGCGATAATCACCACGATCAGCGGCATCTTGCGCCAGGCGAGGAACACCGCCAGGCCAACGCCCAGCACCCGCGCCATCCCGGCAAAATGTTCGCCCTCGTAAAAGGTGGTCGCCAGCGCCACGGAAAAGAGCAGTACCGTCGCCGCATCGGAGAGCAGCGCCTGGGAGCGCTCGGAAAACGCCAGCCGGCTGCCGAGCTTCGCTCCGCCTAAACGCATTAAGTAGGTACCCAGCGACAAAATCGCAATACCGGCGATAAATAGCGTCATATTGCCCATTATTTTTTCCTCGTCAGCAGGCCAAACAGCGACAGTAAAACCGGCAGACCAACCGGCGCGAAAGGCACGGCGGCCAGCGATAGCGCCGCTCCGCTACAGGCGCGGATCAACGTGGTGCGGTTTTTAAAGGCCGGCACCACCAGCGCCAGCAGAATCGCCGGGAATACCGCATCGAGGCCAATGGTCTCCGGCGCCGGGAGCAGCTTGCCAACGCCCGCGCCTAACAACGCGCCCAACGGCCAGATCAGCGCCACGCCAAGGCCGCACAGCCAGTAGGCGGCCCGCCGCTGCTCGGGGGTTTTCTGCGACAGACCAAACACCACGCTTTCATCGTTCATGATGTGGCAGCCGAGGAAGCTGGCGGCGCGCTGGCCGACCAGGTCGCGCACCGTTACGCCGAAGGGAATATGGCGCGCGTTGACCAACAGCCCGGCCGCCGCCGCCGCCAGCGGGTTGCCGCCGCTGGCGACAATGCCGATAAACATAAACTCTGAAGCACCCGCCAGGACGCAAACCGAAAGCACAAAGGGGACCCAAATCGGGAAGCCGTAGGCGACGGCCAACGAGCCGTAGGACATCCCGACGATGCCTACCGCGAGGCAGACTAAAACAATTGCTCTGAGGGTGTCGCCCTTAAGCGCGGCGAAGTGCTGTTTCATACTCTTTAGCCATATCGAACGAATTTCCATTATAATGAACGCAACAGAATCGCATTTCAAGACGAACGAATCGTTCGTTATAAAAAACACGGAGGGCTGTATGACTCAGCCAATTAGCCTGATTGCCAAAAGCCTGGTACGTGAGCGCGCGCGCACCGGCCTTTCCCTTGCCGAAGTTGCGCGGCGGGCGGGAATTGCCAAATCAACGTTATCGCAGCTGGAATCCGGCAACGGCAACCCGAGCCTGGAAACCCTCTGGGCGCTGTGCGTGGCTCTTGATATTCCCTTTGCCCGGCTGCTGGAGCCGCAGGTCAACACCACGCAGGTGATCCGCCGCGGCGAGGGGACGAAGGTGGTCGCCGAGCAGGCGAACTATCAGGCGATTTTGCTGGCCGCCTGCCCGCCGGGCGCCCGGCGCGATATCTATCTTCTGCTAACCCAGCCGGGGGCTGACCGTATCTCTCACCCTCATCCACCCGGTTCCGTGGAACATATTATTATCACCCAGGGGCGGGCGCGGGTCGGCCTCACGGAGGCGCCGGAAGAGTTGGGAGAGGGGGATTACATCTGCTATCCCGCCGATCGGCAGCACGTTTTCCAGGCGCTGGAACCGGATACCCAGGCGCTATTGGTCGCCGAGCAGAACTAGTCACGGCGGCAGGGTGGACGCCATGCCCGTATTGCGGGACACTAGCCGCATTCTCCCGCGAAGACAGGGAAACTTATGTCGCTGAAAGCCATTGCTAAAGAACTTGGGATCTCGGTTACAACCGTCAGCCGCGCGTTGAACGGCTATGACGACGTGTCGCAGGAGACGCGCGCCCGCGTCGAGGCCGAAGCGCAGCGTCGCGGCTATCGGCCAAACACCTTTGCGCGCCGCCTGAAAATGGGCAAAATCGACGCCGTCGGCCTGGTGTTCCCCGTGCGTCCCGCGCCGCTGAATAACAACGTCTTTCTCGAAATGGTGGGCGAAATCAGCCACGAACTGGCGCGCTACGAGATTGATTTACTGCTGATTGCCGACGATGAACAGGCCGATAAGCACGGCTATATGCGTATGGTGCAGAGCCGCCGCGTCGATGCGCTGATCGTCGCGCATACGCTCGATGACGACCCGCGCCTGATTCAACTGCTCTCTGCCGGCTTTCCTTTTCTGGCGCTGGGCCGCAGCCGCCTGCCGCAGCCCTACGCCTGGTTTGATTTCGATAACCAGGCGGGAACGTATCGCGCCACCCGCCACCTGATTAGCCAGGGGCACCGACGCATCGCGCTGCTGAGCGAAAATAACAATCAGGCTTTTATTACCCAGCGCCGCAACGGTTATCTGCAGGCGCTGCGCGAAGCGGGTCTGGCGGATACCTGGCTGCGCAGCGTGCCGCCCACCCGCCGCGGCGGGTTTCAGGCAACCATGGAACTGCTGCGCTTGCCTGAACCGCCAACGGCGATTGTCACCGATTGCAATACTCACGGCGACGGCGCGGCGATGGCCCTGGCTCAACTGGGGCGTCTGACTGGCGATAACCGTGTTGCATTAGTGGTTTACGACGGTTTACCGCAGGATAGCATCATTGAAACTCCGGTTGGCGCGGTGATTCAATCCACCCGCCAGGGTGTGGGTCGCCAGATAGCCAGCATGGTTCGCCGCTTAATCGCCGGTGACGATCTCGCCTCGCTCCAGGTGCTCTGGCAGCCTGAATTTATCTCCGGCGAAACCGCCTGATTTCCCGCCCGTTAGATTAATTTCCTGAACTCGATCACGGATCCGAAACGTTTTGGTTGGCGTCCGAAACGTTTCGGATCAACAGTAAGACATTCCTTGTTGTGGAGATGTCTAATGTCTGATTCGATTTTACGCCTGCAAAGCGCAGTGGCCGACGTGGTGATCAAAACCCATCCGTTCGCCGAAATTATCTACTGGGGGCCGCATTTAAGCCACTTTTCGCCGCAGGATGCCGCCAGCATCGCCCGCCCGGTGGCCAACGGTCGCCTCGACGTCGATTCCCCGGTGACCTTGATGGCCGAACTGGGGCACGGTCTGTTTGGCGCGCCGGGCATTGAGGGCCACCGTCAGGGGCTGGATGCCTCACCGATGTTCACCACCACCGAGGTGGTGCAGGACGGGCAGAAGGTTACTCTCTTCAGCGAAGACGCGCAGGCTGGCCTGCGGTTATGCAGTGAAATCCAGCTTGATAGCAGCGGCGTACTGAGCGTGCGCCATGGCTTAACCAACCTGCGCCCGCAGCCGTGGCAGGTGGATCGCCTGGCCGTCACGCTGCCGGTCGCCGAACGCGCCCGCGAAGTGATGGCCTTTCATGGCCGCTGGATCCGCGAATTCCAGCCCCATCGTCTCATTCTGGAACACGACAGCTTTGTGCTGGAAAACCGCCGCGGACGCACCTCTCACGAACATTTTCCGGCGCTGATTACCGGCAGCCGCGCCTTTAGCGAGATGCAGGGCGAAGTGTGGGGCGTGCACCTGGGCTGGAGCGGTAATCACCGCCTGCGGGCGGAAGTGAAAACCGACGGGCGGCGCTACCTGCAGGCGGAAGCGCTCTATCTGGCGGGCGAAATGGCGCTGGCGGAAGGGGAAACGCTGTGGACGCCGAACCTCTACGCCAGCTATTCAGCGCAAGGGCTGAACGGCATGAGCCAGCAGTTCCACCGCTATTTGCGCGAACAGATTATTCGCTTCCCGGACAACAAGGCGCGCCCGGTGCATCTCAACACCTGGGAAGGGATCTATTTTGACCACGACCCGCAGTACATCATGCGCATGGCGGATGAGGCGGCGGGGTTGGGCGTAGAGCGCTTTATCATCGACGACGGCTGGTTTAAAGGGCGCAACGACGACTGGGCGGCGCTCGGCGACTGGTATCTCGATGAAGAAAAATATCCTGACGGTCTGACCCCGGTTATCGACCACGTGAAGTCGCTGGGGATGGAGTTCGGCATCTGGGTTGAGCCAGAGATGATCAACCCGAACTCCGATTTATACCGCGCGCATCCCGACTGGGTGCTGGCGCTGCCGGGCTATACGCCGATCCCCGGACGGCATCAGTTTGTCCTGAACCTGAATATCCCGGAAGCCTTTGATTATCTGCTGGAGCGGATGAGCTGGCTGCTGGGCGAGCACGCCGTGGACTATGTGAAGTGGGATATGAACCGCGAGCTGGTGCAGCCTGCGCATAACGGTAAAGCCGCCGCCGATGCGCAAACTCGCCAGTTCTATCGCCTGCTGGATACGCTGGTGGCCCGCTTCCCGCATATTGAATTTGAGTCCTGCTCCTCCGGCGGCGGGCGTATCGATTATGAAGTGCTGAAGCGCAGCCATCGCTTCTGGGCTTCCGACAATAACGATGCCCTCGAGCGCAACACCATTCAGCGCGGCATGAGCTACTTCTTCCCACCGGAAGTGATGGGCGCGCACATCGGCAACCGCCGCTGTCACGCCACTTTCCGCCAGCACAGTATCGCTTTCCGCGGCCTGACGGCGCTGTTCGGCCATATGGGGCTTGAGCTGGATCCGGTGAGCGCCGATGAGCAAGAGCGCGCGGGTTACCGCAAATACGCGGCGCTACACAAGCAGTGGCGCGATGTTATTCATCACGGCGTGCAGTGGCGTATCGATATGCCGGACGCCACAACCCTCGCGCACGGCGTGGTGAGTGAGGATAAGAGCCAGGCGATTTTCCTCGTCAGTCAGCTGGCGATGCCGGACTACACCCTGATGGCGCCGCTGCGCGTGGCGGGACTGGAAGCGGGAGCCCGCTACCGGGTGACGCTTCTCGACCATCCCGATATCCAGATTACGGGAGAGGGCGGCCATACGATGCGTAAGCTGCCGGAATGGATGACGACACCGCAGACCGTAAGCGGCGAGTGGTTACAACAGGCGGGGCTGGCGCTGCCAATCCTCGACCCGGAAAGCGCCATTTTGATTGGCCTGCAACGCGTGTGATGGTAACGGGCCGCGCGTCGGCCCTTTTTGAGGAGTACACAATGAACCCGACCGTCTGTACCCATAAAAACAACCCCAATTTCTGGATTTTCGGGCTGTTCTTCTTTCTCTACTTTTTCATTATGGCCACCTGCTTTCCGTTTTTGCCGATCTGGCTATCGGACGTCATCGGCCTGAATAAAACCGAGACCGGTATTGTTTTCTCCAGCCTGTCGCTGTTCGCTATCTGCTTTCAGCCGATACTGGGCGTGATCTCCGATAAGCTGGGGCTGAAAAAGCATCTGATGTGGATCGTGACCGTGCTGCTGGTGCTGATCGCCCCCTTTTTCCTCTATGTCTTTGCGCCGCTGCTGAAAACCAATATCTGGCTCGGGGCACTGAGCGGCGGGGCCTACATCGGCTTTGTTTTCTCCGCCGGCGCCGGGGCGATGGAAGCCTATATTGAGCGCGTGAGCCGCAACAGCGGGTTTGAATACGGCAAGGCGCGGACTTTTGGCTGCCTCGGCTGGGCGCTGTGCGCTACCACGGCGGGGATGCTATTCAGCGTTAACCCCGAGTGGGTGTTCTGGATGGGGTCAGCCGCCGCGCTGGTGCTGGTCGTACTGGTGGCTATCGCGAAACCGCAGGCCAGCCAGACCGCGCAGGTGATGGACTCGCTGGGCGCTAACCGATCATCGGTCGATTTAAAAACCGCCGTGCGCATGTTCCGTCAGCGCAAAATGTGGATGTTTATTCTCTACGTTATCGGCGTCGCCTGCGTATATGACGTCTTTGACCAGCAGTTTGCCACCTTCTTTAAATCTTTCTTCGCCACGCCGGAATCGGGCACCCGCGCCTTTGGTTTCGCGACCACCGCCGGGGAAATATGCAACGCGATTATCATGTTCAGCTCGCCGTGGATTATTAACCGCATCGGCGCGAAGAATACGCTGCTGATTGCCGGGATGGTGATGGCGGCGAGGATGATCGGCTCATCGTTCGCCACGACGGCCGCTGAAGTGGTGGCGCTGAAAATGCTCCATGCGCTGGAGGTCCCGTTCCTGCTGGTGGGGGCGTTTAAGTACATTACCGGCGTGTTTGACGTTCGGCTGTCGGCGACGATTTACCTGGTCGGCTTCCAGTTTTCCAAACAGGTGGCGGCGATTTTTCTCTCCGCTTTTGCCGGAAATATGTATGACCGTATCGGCTTCCAGGATACCTATATGATCCTTGGCGGCATCGCCCTGACCGTCACCTTGATATCCGCCTTTACCTTATCGGGCAAGGCCACGTCGGAAAAGATGCGCGATAACGCCATGACGGTTTAGAAAACAGGTCGATAATGCACAGGGATGTGCTGGAGAGATGAGGAAAATTTGCACTATGGATATGAAAGCAAGAATGAACAGCGGCGAGCTCTATCTTGATTCAGGATATGGTTTACCGGAACAGCGGCTGATGGGCAAGGCGCGGGCCTATGAGTACAATCACTCGCATCCTTTTAATCAGGAATTAAGAGACGATATTATTCGACGCATGTTTGCCAGCGTCGGTAAAGCGTGCTGGATAGAACCGCCGATTAATATTGCCTACGGAACTCACACCACTATCGGCGATAATTTTTACGCCAACTTCAACCTGACGCTGGTTGATGATGCCGACATTATCATCGGCAATAACGTGATGTTTGCGCCCAACGTGACTATTTCCACCGCGGGCCATCCGGTTCATCCGGATCTGCGCCACACCCAGCAGCAATTCTCGCAGCCGGTTATCATCGAGGATGGCGTATGGCTTGGCACCGGGGTGATTATCAACCCTGGGGTCACTATTGGTAAAAACTCGGTTATCGGCGCCGGAAGTGTGGTGAATCGCTCAATACCAGCGAATGTCGTCGCTGCTGGCGTCCCTTGTCGGATATTAAGAGAAATTAGCGATGAGGATAAGAATAAATATCAACTGTTTGCGGGGTGAATAGCCAAAATAAAATAGAAAAATCTGCCTGATATAAAAAACAAAAAATAAATACGGGTGAGTTTATGACTCACCTGGCCCTCTTTTACCTCCGGAAAATAAAAATGAATAAAAAAGCATTATCGATAGCCATGGGTTTGTCTTTAATAACGGGTTCAGCGGTAGCAAAAAATAATCACCTGACTCTTGAACAGCGTATGGAACAACTGGAAGCGCGGCTTGCCGCCGCTGAGAATCGGGCGACGGTAGCGGAAGAGCAGGTTCGGAATTTACAGACGCAACAGGATGCCGCTATTCAGGCGGCACAAACCAGCGTAGCGGTTAAAAGCGTGGCTCCGGCTGCAGAGAGTAAAAAGAATATGACCGCGCCGGAGTTGAAATTAACGGGCTATGGCGATCTGAAAATCTACGGTGACGTGGAATTCAATATGGATGCGGAAAGCAAACGTGGCTTGCTGGCGATGACTAACGCTGATGTTGGTAGCGACCCAACCTACGAGAACTGGGATTTAAACGGTCGTATCCTGCTCGGCTTCGATGGTATGCGTAAAACGGACAGCGGCTATTTTGCCGGGTTCACCGTCCAACCGTTGGCGGATATGACTGGTTCGATGAATCTTGATGATGCCGCGTTCTTCTTTGGTCAGGAAAATGACTGGAAGGTTAAGGTGGGGCGTTTTGAAGCTTACGACATGTTCCCGCTAAATCAGGATACCTTTGTCGAGCACTCCGGCAATACCGCCAACGACCTGTATAGCGACGGTCATGGCTATATCTATATGATGAAAGAGGGGCGCGGGCGTTCTGACGCAGGCGGCAACTTCCTGCTAAGCAAGCAGCTTGATAACTGGTATTTTGAGCTCAACACTTTGTTGGAAGACGGCACTTCGCTGTATAACGACGGCGGTTACCACGGTCGCGATATGGATCAGAAAAAGAACGTCGCTTACCTGCGCCCGGTGGTCTCCTGGGCGAAGGACGAAGTGTCCGTGGCGGCGGCCATGGAAGCGAACGTGGTGCAAAACGCCTATGGCTATCACGATGCGCAGGGCAACTTCGTCGATCAGTCCGGCCGCACAGGTTATGGCCTGACTATGACCTGGAACGGCCTGAAGAGCGACCCGGATAACGGCGTGGTGGTGAACCTGAACACCGCTTATATGGATGCCAGCAACGAAAAAGATTTTACCACCGGGGTGAACGCGCTGTGGCGGCGCTTCGAACTGGGCTATATCTACGCGCATAACAAAATCAGCGATTATGCTGGAGTCATTTGCGATAACGACTGCTGGATTAAAGACGAAGGTACCTACAATATTCATACTATCCACGCGTCGTATCAAATTCCGAACGTGATGAATATGCAGAATTTTAATATTTATCTTGGGGCCTATTACTCTATTCTGGATAGCGACGATAAGCTGAGCCAGAGCGATGACGACGATCGCTATGGCGCGCGGTTGCGCTTTAAGTATTTCTTCTAATTATTTAAGTATTCAACGATCATATTATTGAATAGTATTTTTATTGATAATAATTTCAATAATATAAAAATTATACCAATGCCTCATTCTTAGTGAACATGAAATCCACAACGTTGTGGTTTACATGGATTATAAGGATGAGGCCCTTTCATACACGCCCTTCCGATTAAACTTGTCTCAGCCAGCTAAATTGAGAAGGCCGAACGTGCTTCCATGTAACAAAGCAACATGTGAACTGGCTTACATTTCCGATCGCGATCACAATTTATAGTAAGCACCAGTGTTAGGGGGCGTACTCAATCATCATGGCATCGATCAAAGACGTAGCGAAAAGAGCGGGGGTCTCGACGGCGACCGTATCACGAGTGCTTAACAATCATCCCAGCGTGGTGCCGGAAACCCGGCAGGCGGTACGCGATGCGATGGATTATCTCTGCTATGTGCCCAGTAAGAGTTCGTTTCAGCTTAGCGGTAAATGTTCAGGGCTGATTGGCGTGGTGTTGCCTAATCTGATGAATCCTCACTTCTGTGAACTGCTGGCGACAGTGGAGGAAGAGGCCCGGTATATTGGCAAATCGGTGATCGTTAAAACGCATCAGAATCAGCCGCAGCAGGATAAACATATTATTCATACCCTGGTGGGAATGGGCATTGACAGTTTGTTATGGGTACCGACGGAAGCGGAGGCCGAACTTTCCGAATGGTTAACCATTACCCGCATCCCGGTCGCCATCGTCACCCAGGTGTCCCGCTTCTTTAATTCCGTTTCGATTAATCAGGATCGCGGGGCGGAAAGCATTGCGGAACATTTTATCCACACGGGTCATGTTTCATTTGGCTTTGTTGCCCAGGAAGGCGTTGATAATCGCAAGGTATCGTCGTATAGCAAAAAAATAGCGAGCCACGGCTTAACGCTCGCCAAAGATAATTCGTTCTGGATAACCAAAGGTGAAGGTGAGAGAGTTTCCGGGCATATTCAAATTCTTGATGTCATTATCGAGAAGCTCAGCGAGCCAGATCGTACCTGTTCATGCCTGTTGGTTTATAACGATATTGCTGCCAACTATATTATCGATGGGCTTAAAGAAAAAGGTATCTCCATTCCAGAAGATATCGCTATTGCCAGTTTTGATAATACCCTGCTGGCGCAAACCAAAAAAATTACCAGCGTGGCACAGCCGGTCAATGAAATTGCTCACCTCGCGTTCCAGATGGTAAAGCATCAACAGCAGCCGGACAGTATTGAAATGCATGAAATCGTCTCCCGGTTAATTATCCGCGAGAGCAGCGTAAAGATTAATATTACCTCCCTGTAAGGGATAGGTATTTAGTAATGGCGCAACGTTAGCGTCATGGGCTCCTTTTAACAAAAAATAGGTGTATTTATGTCTGCTACCGCAATGGAAAAGCCAGGCGCTTATGAAAAGCTCGGGCTCAGGGAGAAGATCGGCTACGGCATGGGTGACGCCGGGTCGGGAATGATATGGAGCGTCCTGGCGCTATATCTGACGTGGTTTTATACCGATGTTTATGGCCTGAATGCCGGGGTGGTTGGCACATTATTCCTGGTTATCCGTATCTTTGACGCTTTTAGCGATCCGCTAATGGGGGCAATCTGCGACCGCACCGTCTCGCGCTGGGGTAAATTCCGCCCATGGTTATTATGGATGGCGTTTCCGTTTGGCCTGGGCGCGGTACTGATGTTTACTACCCCCGATCTCAGCATGAACGGCAAGATTATCTATGCCTGGGTCACCTACCTTGTCATGTCGCTGATTTACACCGCGATTAATATTCCCTATTGCTCGGTCGGCGGCGTGATTACCCTCAATCAGAAAGAGCGTATGGGCTGTCTGTCCTGGCGCTTTTTCCTTAATGGCCTGGCGACATTAATTATTTCCTCCTCTATTCTGCCGTTAACGGACTGGCTGGGTAACGGCGATCGCGCCTCCGGTTTCCAACTGACCATGATCATTATGGGCGGCGCGGCAACGCTAATGTTCCTGTTCTGCTTCTCCAGCATTAAAGAGCGGGTGGTGTCGGTGAAGCAAAACGAGTCGTTAAAGAAAGACCTGCGCGATATCATCAAAAACGATCAGTGGCTATTGATGATCTCTATTACCTTCCTGAACGTTTTCCCGGCATTTATCCGCGGCGGTGTAATCATCTATTATGCTACCTATGTGATGAAGGCGTCTGTCGGATTTATTACCTTCTTTATGGCGCTGGGCGTGGCCTGTAATATGCTGGGCAGCGTGCTTGCCAAACCGCTTACCGATCGTTTTGATAAGCTGGCGCTGTTCCGCGTTATTAATATTATCCTTGGTATTCTCTCGTTTGCGCTGTGGTTTATTGATCCGCAATCGCTGACCCCGCTGATGACGCTGTTCATCATTATTAACGTCCTGCATCTCATCCAGTCTGGCCCTATTCTGTGGGCGATGATGTCCGACGTCGACGACTACGGCGACTGGAAATTTGGTAAACGCCTGACCGGTATCTCCTTCGCCGGTAATCTTTTTATGCTGAAAATGGGGCTGGCGGTGGCCGGCGCTATCGTCGCCTGGATTCTGGCGTTTACCGGCTATGTCGCGAATGAGCCGCAGCAAAATTCGCAGACCCTCCAGGGCATTATCGTGATGTTCTCCCTGCTGCCGATGGTGAGCTATTTCATCAGCGCGTATCTGGTGCGCTACTTTAAGCTCAATAACGCTTTTCTTGAAAGAATTAAAACGGATCTGGCAAAGCGCGAGCTGGAAAAAGGCCGCGGTTAATGATCGGGAGCGCAGAGTATCGGTTTTATTCAACAATGATATATCTACGATTTAAATATTTTTTATTGATTTCCATTTAATATCAAAGGAGGTTTTATGGTGCCTGAAAATTATTATGACGTCACGCGGTGGCCGGTGGGTAATCCCTATCAGGATATTGGCGAAGTGATTAATAGTATTATCGCCGATATTAAATCCCGGCAAACCGAAACCGATATCAACGACGGTGGAAAACCGGGCGCCGCTATTTTTATCCCGCCCGGCGATTATCATCTGACGACGCAGGTCTTGATTGATATAAGCTATTTAAAAATAATGGGCGCCGGGCATGGTTTTGTCTCTTCAAGTATTCGCTTTAATACCCCTGCGGATGAATGGGCGAACCTGCACGATCTGTGGCCGGGCGGGAGCCGTATCCTGGTCGATCTCTGCCCGCAGGACGGCGATGAAGAGCACGCCGGCGCCGCGTTTTATGTAAAGCGCAGCGGGGCGCCGCGTATCAGTTCGGTCGCGTTCGAAAACTTCTGTATTGATGGCCTGCACTTTGTTGATGATGGGCTGGGAAACAACGACCCGGAAAATACCTACACCAACGGTAAAACTGGAATTTATATCGCTAGCGCGCAGGACGCCTTTCGGATCACCGGGATGGGGTTCATCTACCTCGAGCATGGCCTCACCGCGTACAACAGCGATGCGATGGCGATCCATAATAACTTTATTGCCGAATGCGGTAACTGTATCGAGCTCCGCGGCGCCGGGCAGGCGTCAAAAATAACCGATAACCTGATTGGCGCAGGCTATAAAGGCTATTCCATTTACGCGCAAAACTTCGGCGGGTTATTAATTTCTACCAACAATATTTTCCCGCGCGGCGCCAGCAGCGTCCACTTATCCGGCGTTGTACGCTCCTGCGTCACCAGCAATCGATTCCATTCGTTTTATCCAGGCATGCTGATAATGGAGAACAACTGCGCGGAGAATCTGATCTCGGCAAACCACTTCTTGCGCGATCGTGAGCCCTGGCCGCCGATGCAGGCTTATGACAATGGGCGGGATGATACCTATGGCCTGCTGTATATTGAGGGAAGTAATAACTCGATAATTGCCAATCATATTTCCGAAACCCTCGATGTCCAGTATCTCAAGCCGCGGGGAATAAAGCCGATCGTCATCCGTCTTGTTGCCGGTAAGGGAAACTACCTTGCCAATAACCATATCGTGGCGACAACTGAGGCGTCGGCGGCGCAGGCGCAACCGTCGGAAGAGGATGCCTGTTTTGCGGCGCAGGTCAGCGCCTTGCTCACCACGGACAGATTAAAAGCCCTCGATGCGGTCGCCGTGCTGGTAGAAAAGAGCTCTGCGCAAAACACGATACTGGATAGCGGAAGCGACAGTCAGGTGCTGATGGACAGGGCGGTAAACGCCTTCAGGGCCACGCCCGTTCCCGGAACGATTTAACGCTCTTCAACCTCAAGCGGTGGCCCCGCTAAACGCAGCGGGGCCGTCATGGATTTAATCGAGATAAAACACCTCTTTAAGCTCCGCGCTTACCGGGCTGTTATCCGGGTTGGCGGGCATCACATCGCGCATATGGCGCCACCAGCGCTGGCACACCTCCGTGTTGGCGACGGCGTCCCAGCGCGCTTCCGATTCAATCTCCACCGTGGCGAACAGCAGGTTGCGCTGTTTATCGAGATAAATCGCGTAGCGGTGCGCGCCGTGGGCCTTCAGCACCGCTTCGAGCTCCGGCCAGATGGGGTTATGACGGCGCTGATACTCTTCATGCGCGTCCGGGTTGACCTGCATGACGAAAGCTTTGCGGATCATAAGGCCTCCAGATAGAGCTCGCGGACTTCATCGCGGCTGGCGGCGCGCGGGTTGCACGGCGCGCACGGGTCGGCCAGCGCTTTGTCCAGCCAGCCTTCGATATCGGCTTTGCTAACGCCAAGCTGGCTGAAGCCTTGCGGAATGTCGACACGTTTGCTCAGCGCGCGGATGGCGTTAATCGCCTCCATGCTGGCCGCCTCATCGCTCATGCCGCGGGTATCGACGCCCATCGCCTGCGCCACGCGGGCGAAACGGGAGACGGCGTTCGGGCGGTTAAAGTTTTCGATGATCGGCAGCAGGATGGCGTTGCACACGCCGTGCGGCAGGTTGTGGGTGGCGCCCGGCTGATGGGCCAGCGCGTGCACCAGGCCGAGACCGGCGCTGTTAAACGCCATGCCCGCCAGATACTGGCCAAACGCCATCTGCTCGCGGGCTTCAAGGTTATGTCCGTCGTCCACGGCTTTCGGCAGCCACAGGTTGATCAGGCGAATCGCCTCCAGGGCGTTGGCGTCGGTCAGCGGATGCGCGCCAACGGACACGAAGGCTTCAATGGCGTGGGTCAGCGCGTCCATGCCGGTGGCGGCGGTAATGGCGGGCGGAATATCCAGCATCACGCTGGCGTCATCGACGGCAATATCCGGGATGATATTGGGGTCGATAATCACCTCTTTCACCTGGCGCTCGGCGTCGATGATCACCGCATTGCTGGTCATCTCCGCCGCCGTTCCGGCGGTCGTGTTGATCGCCACCAGCGGCACGCCGGGGTTGGTCACTTTGCCGACCCCGGAGTAGGCGGTCGATGGCCCCGGGTTGGCGGTGAGGATTTTGACCGCTTTGGCGGTATCAATCGGGCTGCCGCCGCCGAAGGCGATAAGGTAATCGCACCCGGCCTCGCAATACGCCGCGTAGCCTTTTTGCACCAGCGCCTCGGTGGGGTTAGGGAACACCTCGTCAAACAGATGGTAAGCCATCTGCTGTTCATCCATAGCGGCGAACAGGCTGTCGAGCAGCCCCAGCTTCACCAGCTGGCCGTCGGTGACGATCAGCGCCTTGCCCCAGCGTTTACCCGCCACCAGCTTGACCATATCGCCGATTGCGCCTGCGCCGTGAAGGCTGATTTTGGGCAGTGCCAACATAAAACTCATGATAATTCTCCTTAATATTGATTTTGGGAAATCCGTTTCCCCTCACCCATCCCCGGGTCGCGGCTGGCGCCTTACCCGGGCTACAGGGTGGGCCGGTAGCCCGGACAGGTGCGTAGCACCGCCTCCGGGATTGAGGATGAGGGGGAAATTAAATTCGTCTTCGCTGCATCATCCGCCGGGTAATAATCGGCAGCGAGATCACCACGATCAGCATCGCGCCGATGATGATCGACATCACGATCCCCGGCACGTTGAGCAGGCTCAGGCCAAACGTCACCAGCCCCATCAGGAAGGCGGCGATAATCACCCCCACCATGCTGCCGGAGCCGCCGAGAATATTGACGCCGCCGAGCACCGCCATGGTGACGACCGCCAGCTCCCAGCCCATCGCCAGCGTCGGACGCGTGCTGCCGAGCCTCGAGGTCAGCAGTACCGCCGCCAGCCCGGCCATCAGCCCGACCAGCGCGAACAGCATCAGATTGTGGCGCTTAACGTTGATCCCAGAGAACCAGGCCCCGGTCGGGTTATTGCCGATGGCGTAGGTCCGGCGGCCAAAGTTGGTTTTATGCAGCAGGAAGGTAAAGGCGGCGGCGAGGAGGATAAACAGCGCGAACTCAAAAGAGAGCGCCCCCCATACGTAGCCCTGGCCGAACCAGGCGAAGCTCTCCGGGTAGTGGTTGAGCGCCTTGTCGCCGAGCAGAATGTAGGTTATCCCGCGATACAGGCTCATGGTGCCGATGGTGATGACGATCGACGACAGGTTAAAGCGCGTCACCAGGATACCGTTGAACAGGCCGCACAGCAGCCCCACGCCCAGCCCGACGGCCACCAGCAGCGGCGTATCCATACCCGCCGCCGCGCAGAAGCCCATTGCCGTTGAGCTCAGCGCCATCGTCGACGCCACCGAAAGGTCGATCTCTCTGGCGATAATCAACATCGCCATCGGCAGCACGATGATCGCTTTTTCGGCGAAGTTAAACGTGGCGTCCGACAGGTTCCAGATATTAAGGAAGTAGGGCGACGCCAGGGCGTTAACCACGAATACCGCGAGGGTCACCGCCAGCAGAAACCCTTCCCAGCACAGCAGACGACGCAGCGGCGACGGCACGGCCGGGGCGCTTTTCATCTCTTCAGACATCATTATTTTGCTCATGATTTCACCGCCTGTTTCTGCCGCGCCAGCGCCGCGTTGCGCAGGATTAACCGCCCGTGGGTCTTATTGCTGCGCTCGTTAAGCAGCACCGCAATCACGATCACCGCGCCGGAAATGGCCATTTGCCAGAACGGCGAAATGCCAATCACCGGCAGCGCGTTATTGATAACGCCGAGGAACAGCGCGCCGCACAGGCAGCCGAGCACCCGTCCGGTCCCGCCCATGGTGCTGATGCCGCCGATGACGCATGCGGCGACCACTTGCAGTTCAAAACCGTTGGCGACATCGACGTAGGCGACGGCAAAGCGCGAGATCCACAGGTAGCCGCAGAACCCGGCCAGCGCGCCGGAAAGGCAGAAGCTGACAAACTGCATTTTCCCGGCGTTGATCCCGGTGTAGTACGCCGCCGTGGCGTTGCCGCCCGCGGTGTACAGCGCTCGCCCGGTGCGGCTGTAGCGCAGGAAATAGCCCACCAGCAGCAGCGCGGCGATGGCGCACCAGCTCAGCAGCGGCAGCCCCAGCAGCGAGGCGCGCGGCAGGCCGAGAAAATCGGCGCTCATCTGGTGCGAGTTCACCCAGCCGCCGTCGGAGAGCAGGAAGATAATCCCGCGGTAAATACTCATGGTGCCCAAGGTGACCACGATGGCCGGAATACCGAGCCGCCAGACCAGAAGACCGTTAATCATCCCCATCAGCAGGCCCAGCAGGGTCGCCAGCGCCAGCAGCGCCGCCACCGGGATACCCGGATAGTGGGCGTTGAGCAGGGCGACGATCATCCCGGTCAGCGCCAGGTTGGCGGCCATCGACAGATCGATGCCTTTGGTGAGCAGCACCATCATCTGGCCGAGGGCGAGGATGATCAGAATGGCGGTGTCGTTAAACATCTCCACCAGATTGCCCGGCGAGACGAATGACGGCGCCCGGCTGCCGATCGCACCGATCATCAAAATGACGACCGCCGCCAGCAGCGCTTCGCGGTGTTTCAGTAGTTGTCGCCACATTACGCTGCCTCCTGACCAATGCCGCTGGCGGCGCTGACGATGGTTTCCGCCGTCGCTTCACCGGCGCGGTACTCGGCGACCATCAGCCCTTCATGCATCACGATAATCCGGTCGGCCATACCCATCACTTCCGGCAGCTCCGAAGAGACCATAATCACCGCCAGCCCCTGGCTGACCAGTTCGGACATAAACTGGTGCACCGCCGCTTTGGAGCCGATATCGATGCCTTTGGTCGGTTCGTCGAGGATAATCACCTCGGGATGGGTCGCCAGCCATTTACCGATCACCACTTTTTGCTGATTGCCGCCGGAAAGGGTCTCCACCGCCTGCCGCCAGCTAAAGGCTTTAACCTGCAGACGCGAGGCGTACTCATCCGCCAGCCGCCATTCGCGGGCGTCGTTAAGTATTCCACTGGGGTTGAGTTTGCTGAGCTGCGGCAGGCTGATGTTCTGGGCGATCGGCAGGGCGATAATCGCTCCCTGCTTCTGCCGCTCTTCCGGCACGCAGACGATCCCGGCGCTGATAGCGTCGGCTGGCTGACGAAAGCGCATCGTCTCGCCCTTCAGCACGATGTCGCCGGAAGAGGGATGCGAAATTCCGCAGAGCGCCTGCATCAGCTCGGTGCGCCCGGCGCCGACCAGGCCATAAAAGCCCAGGATTTCTCCCTTGCGCAGGCTGAAATTGATATGGGCAAACTCGGTGGGGTGGCAGAGGTCTTTCACCTCCAGCACCGTTTCTCCTGGCGTACAGTCGACTTTCGGATAGGTTTGGGTAATTGCGCGACCCACCATCATTGCCACCATCCGCTCTTCGGTGATGTCGGTAATCGCGCCGGAGCTGACGTACACGCCGTCGCGCAAAATGGTGTAGTAGTCCGCCAGTTCGAAAATCTCATCAAACTTATGCGAGATAAACAGAATGGCTTTGCCGTCCTGCTTCAGGCGCTCAACGATTTGATAAAACTCCAGAATTTCATGCTGCGAGAGTGCCGCCGTCGGCTCATCGAGGATCACCACCTGGGCTTCAAAGGAGAGCGCCCGGGCAATGGCGACCATATGGCGCTGGGCGATGCTGAGGGTTTTCAGCGTCGCGCGCGGGTCAATCTGCACCTCAAGGCGGGTGAGAATTTCGCTGGCTTTGCGGTGCATGGCGGGCCAGTCGAGCTTCTTCAGCAGGCCGCGATGCAGATACTGGCCGACGAAGATATTTTCGCTGACCGAGAGTTCGTCGAACAGCACGGTTTCCTGATGAATCGCGGTGATCCCGACCTTGTGCGCCGACTCCGGGTTCGGCAGTTGGATAGGGATCGCTTTATAGAGAATCTCGCCCTCTTCGGGCTGATAAATGCCGGTCATCACTTTGACCAGCGTCGATTTCCCCGCGCCGTTTTCGCCGATTAAAGCGGTCACTTTGCCGGGCCACAGATCGAGCTGCACGTTTTCAAGGGCGCGCACACCGGGAAAAACCTTGGTGATGCCCTTCAGCGACAGCAGTGGGGTGGATGCTGACATGATAGTTCTCCGTAAAATTACCCTTTACCCTCCCCCAAAGAGCGAGGGAGGGGGTTGTTCCCTCTCCCTTGAGGAGAGAGGGCCGGGTAAAGGGGATCAGAAGATTTTTGAGAACTTATCGATGTTGCTGGCATCGTAGACGAACGGCTCGGCCATCGCGCCGCTACCGTCGGCATCCAGCTTCACTTTGCCCAGCTTGCCCATATTGGCTTCGGTTTTGGTCGCCGTGCCTTTGACTAAATCGTCGGCCAGATACGTGGCGGCGTAGCCGAGGTCAATCGGGTTCCAGATGGCGAAGCTTTTGCTGGCGCCGGATTTAATCGCCCCGGCCATTTCCGACGGCAGCCCCAGCCCGGTGACGTAGACCTTGCCGATTTTGCCCTGATCTTTTACCGCCTGCGCGGCGGCCACGATCCCTACCGACGAAGGCGAAACAATCACTTTCAGATCCGGGTATGACTTCAGCAGGCCCACCGCTTCGCGGTAGCTTTTATCCGACAGATCGTCCCCGTAGGCGACGGTCACCAGATTGACGGACGGATACTGCGGCAGCATCTTTTTCATCTCCTCAATCCAGATGTTCTGGTTAGTGGAGGTGGGTGTGGCGCTTAAAATCGCCACCTCGCCTTTTTCCACGTTCAGCGCCTTCAGCGCATCGGCGGCGAGCTTAACGTTGGTTTCGCCAATCAAGGCGTTATTGGACGGATTAAGATGGATCTGGCGGCCCGCCGGCGCGACGCCGGAGTCCCAGGAGACCACTTTAATGCCGCGCTGCATCGCTTTCTTCAGCACCGGTACCACGGCGTCGGGATCGTTAGCGGAAATGGCGATCGCATCCACCCCCTGGGCGATCAAACCATTGAGCACTTCGATCTGCGCTTCGGCGGTGGTAGTGGTCGGGCCGGTATAGATCACTTTGACATCGCCTAACTCTTTGGCCGCCTCCTGCGCGCCGACGTTCGCTGCTTCGAAGAATCCATTTCCCAATGATTTCGCCACGAGGGCGATTTTGACTTCGGCTAAAGCGGAACCGGACAACGCCAGGATGGCAACGGTGAGGATCAAGCTTGTGTTTGTTTTCATTGCTTTTACTCCACATGAGTTAGTTTTGTAGGGTTTGCAGGTGATTTTTTCGCCCCGTCTCGGTGAGCGGGGCGCGATGTTGTTATTGATAAAGGTCTAACGCGGACTGCAGGGGGTGAACGTTGAAGCGTTTGCCAAGAGCTATCAGCTCTTCGCGGGTGATGGTTTGTTTCATCCCGCCCATCGAATAGACTTTCACCAGCACCTCGGCGGATTTCTCAGCGGTATCGATCAGGCCGAAGGTTTCGTCCAGATTGGGGCCGCTGCCGAAAACGCCGTGGAACGGCCACAGCACCAGCGAATGTTTCTGCATCGCCTCGGCGGTGGCCTGGCCGATTTCGTCGGTGCCCGGCACCATCCACGGCAGGATGCCGACGCCGTCCGGGAAGACCACCAGACATTCGGTGCTGCCTTCCCACAGCTTGCGGGTGAACAGATCGCTGCTGTTCTCCAGCACGTAGGTCAGGGCGATCAGGTTGGTGGCGTGACAGTGCATGATCACGCGGTCCTTGCCATTGGTCGCCTTGATGCGCTCGCAGTGGGAGAGGAAGTGCGCCGGCAGCTCAGAGGTTGGCACCGCCTCATCCGTCAGCCCCCACAAAATATGGTATCCCGCGCCGTCGCTGTCCACTTTCACCACGCCGAGGTTGGCCGCCGGGTCGAGCTGAACGTTGCGGAAGAACTTCCCGGAACCGGTGACGATAAACGGCTTGTTAGCCAGCGTCGGCATCGGCTGGCTCAGGGCGATATAGCGCGGTTTGGCGTGAAAATCCGCCGCGTAGGGTTCAATATCCGCTTCGTCCAGGCGCAGCGTCAGGTTGCCGCCGTTGCGCTCGTCCCAGCCTTTTAGCCAGGCGTCGGAAGTGGCTTTAATCATGCCCTGGACGAACCAGGCGTCGATAATGGTCTGCATAGTCTTGTCTTTCCTGTTGATTCGGCGTGGGGTTGGCCCCTCACCCTAAATATGTGCGAGCCCCCGGATTGCGCCGTAAACGGCTTATCCGGGCTACCGGTTCGTAGCCCGGCCGCGACCCGGGGAACGGCCAGGCATTACCCGCGCTGGCTCAGAACCGCATTTTCATAAGCGCGTACGTTATCCAGCCACTGGCTGCCCGCCGGCGTATCGTGACGCTGACAGTACATCTCCCAGATGGCCTGCCACGGCAGGCACTTCTGCTCTTCCAGTAGCGCCAGACGGGCGGTGTAGTCGCCGTCGAGCTCCAGCTGACGCAGCTGCCCGGTTGGTTCCAGCAGAGCGCGCAGCAGCGCTTTCTTCATATTGCGGGTACCAATCACCCATGCCGCAATGCGGTTGATCGAGGCGTCGAAGAAATCGAGACCGATATGCACGCGGTCGAACAGATCGTGGCGGATGATTTCGCTGGCGATAGCCTGGGTTTCGTCATCCAGCAGCACCACGTGGTCGCTGTCCCAACGAACCGGACGGCTGACGTGCAGCAGCAGACGCGGGATATAGAGCATCGCGGCGGAGATTTTGTCTGAGATGACCTCCGTCGGATGGAAGTGGCCGGCATCCAGGCACAGGGCGGTCTGGCGGCTGGTGGCGTAGCCCATATAGAACTCATTGGAGCCGACGGTGTAGCTTTCCGCGCCGATCCCAAACAGTTTGCTCTCGACGGCGTCAATATGATGCGCCGGGTCCAGCTTCTCGCTAATCACTTCATCGAGCGCGTTCAGCAGGCGCTGGCGCGGCGCGAAGCGGTCAACGGTAATATCCTTCATGCCGTCCGGGATCCAGATATTCATCACCGATGGCGTGCCCAGCTGCTCGCCGAAGTAAGCGGAAATACGGCGGCTGGCCTTACAGTGATCGATCCAGAACTGACGGATTTCATCGTTGGCGTGCGACAGCGTAAAGCCGTCGGCGCTCAGCGGATGCGAGAAGCAGGAGGGGTTAAAATCGAGCCCCAGCTTGTTGGCTTTCGCCCACTCAACCCAGTTTTTAAAGTGCTCCGGCTTAATTTCATTACGCGATACCGGCGCGTCGGACTCCAGATAGAGCGCGTGCAGGTTCAGACGTTTTGGCCCGGGGATCAGGCTCAGCGCCTGCTCAAGGTCGGCGCGCAGCTCGCTGGCGTTACGCGCTTTACCCGGATAGTTGCCGGTGGCCTGAATACCGCCGGTCAGGCTTCCTTCCGGATTTTCGAAACCGACGACATCATCGCCCTGCCAGCAGTGCATGGAAACGGGCAGGCGGTCCAGCTGGCGCAAGGCCTCCTCGACGTCCACGCCGACGCTGGCGTAGCGCTGTTTGGCAATTTCCCAGGCTTGTTCAAGTTGAGTGGTCATGCGCAAAGCTCCTTGTTCTGTTGTGGCTGAAACTGCGCAACGAAGCGGGCAATTTCATTTTCAGGATTAGGGGTAAAGGTGGTGAGAGCGTAGTTTTGTCGTACCACCTGACGGAATTCATCGACGTTGTTCAGCTCGTCCAGGGTCATCAGCTGGATGCCGATATTGCCGAGCGTCGAGGCCTCAACGGGGCCGGCAACTACGGTAATGCCGCAGGCGTCGGCGCAGAGCTGGTTAAGCAGCTCGTTCTGGCAGCCGCCGCCGACGATATGCAGCTGGCTGAACGGCTGACCGCGCAGCGCCGCCAGTTCGTTAAGCACCCGGGCATAAAGCAGCGCCAGGCTGTCGAAAATGCAGCGCGCCAGCTCGGCATCGTTGGCAGGAACCGGTTGCCCGGATTCGCGGCAGGCGGCCTGAATTTCCGCACTCATGTTGTCCGGGTTGATAAAGCGGTCATCGTTGCAATCGATGACGAAGCGGCAGGCCGGAAGCGCGGCGGTACGCGCGATCAGCGCCGGCAGGTCGCTGACGTTTTGCTCCCTGAGCACCCGCTGTAGCAGCCACAGACCCATAATATTTTTCAGCACCCGATAGCGGCCTTCGGCGCCGCCTTCGTTGGTGATATTGGCCCTTAGCGCCGCATCGCTGGTGCAGGGGGTTTTGCTTTCAAAGCCCATCAGCGACCAGGTGCCGGAAGAGAGATACGCGGCGTTTTTGCTGGCCAGCGGCGAGGCGATAACCGCGCTGGCGGTATCGTGGCTGGCGACGGCGACCACCGGAATGTGATTGCCCTGCGGGCAAATCCAGTGGCCGATGACGTTGCCGGGATGGGTCGGCGTACCGAACCATTCGCGCGGCGCGCCGCTCCAGTTCAGCAGGTCTTCATCCCAGCTATCGCTGTTGATGTTGACCAGCTGCGTGGTGGTGGCGTTAGTGTATTCCCAGTTCATGTTGCCGGTCAGGCGGAAGCTAAAGTAGTCCGGGATCAGCAGCGCGTGCGCGGCCTGGCTGACCAGCTCCGGCTGCTGTTCAACCAGCGCGCGCAGCTGATAAAGGGTGTTAAACGGCAGAAACTGAATGCCGCTGCGGCGATAGATTTCCGCGCGGCCCAGCTGGGCTTCGGCGTGGCGCATCAGGCCCTGGGTGCGGGAGTCGCGATAGGAAACCGGCAGGCCGACGCGCTGGCCCCGTTTATCCAGTAGGACATAATCCACGCCCCAGGTATCAATGCCGATGCTGTCGATCAGGATGCCTTGTTCGCAGACCTTCTCCAGACCGCGGCGAATTTCCCCTTCCAGGCTATCGAGATCCCAGCAGTCGAAGCCATCGACCTTCTGCAGACTATTGGTAAAGCGGTGAATTTCGCGCAGGGCCAGGGTTTGCTGGCCGGGTTGATAGCTGGCCAGCATCACCCGCCCGCTGGAGGCGCCTAAATCGACGGCGACACAATGACGAAGACTCATGGGAAGATCCTTGTGAAAATCATTGCATGCAGTCTAAAAAAGTCGCGTCAGGCTCACCTTCTTGTTACTGACAGGGAAAATTGGCCGCTGGCAAGAAAGCAAAGGTGACCGTGAGAGAGGTCACAGTTTCGCTTTCTCCGCGGTGGCGTGAGGGATGTGATGTTGTCCGCAGTTCCCGATCTTTCCCGTCATTTCTTGAAAAAGCGGCAGGCTTTACGATTTTTACGGTCAAAAATTGAAGGCCGGATCGCCGCCCCTTAATTACTATTTGCTCCTCTGATTGATAACATTTCTCATTTCGAGGAGCTGCTATGACCATGTTGCACAGTGTGGATTTCTTTAAGTCCGGCGTTTCAGCTGTCGCCATTGAGCCGCGGCTCCCGCAATCCGCTTTTCCCGAACATCACCATGATTTTCATGAGATTGTTATTGTGGAACACGGTACGGGAATTCACGTTTTCAACGGCCAGCCCTACACCATCAGCGGCGGTTCTGTCTGCTTTATTCGCGATCACGACCGCCATCTCTACGAACATACCGATAATTTGTGCCTGACCAATGTGCTCTATCGCGCGCCGGACGCGTTTCGCTTTTTGTCCGGCCTGAACGCGCTGCTGCCGCAGGAGCAGGAGGGAAATTACCTTTCGCACTGGCGGGTTAATCAGAGTGCTTTGCAGCAGGTGCGCCAGATTGTGGAGCAGATGGAGGAGGTCGGCGCGGATGCGGATATGCACGCTATCGCCAGCCGCGAGATTTTATTTATGCAACTGCTGGTGCACCTGCGTAAAAGCAGCCTGGCGGAAGGGGCGTCGGACAACGAGGCGCGGCTGAACCATTTAATGGCCTGGCTGGAAGATCATTTTGCCGAAGATATCTGCTGGGAAGAGGTCGCGGCGCGGTTTTCACTCTCCCTGCGAACCCTGCATCGCCAGTTAAAACAGCAAACCGGGCTGACGCCGCAGCGCTATCTGAATCGGGTGCGGTTGATGAAGGCGCGCCACCTGCTGCGCCATAGCGATGACAGCGTGACCGATATCGCCTATCGCTGCGGATTCGGCGACAGTAACCACTTTTCGACGCTTTTTCGCCGGGAGTTTGCCTGGTCGCCGCGCGATATTCGCCAGGGACGCGACGCCATTCTTCAGTAACGCGAGAACAGTCAACGTTTTAGCAGGCATAAACGCGAATAATGACTCGTTTTTTCGCGTTTGGAGTTGATGTCGTGGCAGCTCAGCTGATTCTTCGCAAAGATGAATTTTTCGCCTCTCCCGCTCAGGCGGTGGCGGTAGCGGATCGCTATCCGCAAAACGTCTTCGCCGAGCACACCCACGAGTTCTGCGAACTGGTGCTGGTGTGGCGGGGGAACGGCCTGCACGTCCTTAACGATCGCCCGTGGCGCATTACCCGCGGCGATCTGTTCTATATCCGCGCGGAAGACAAACACTCCTACGCCTCGGTGAACGATCTCGTCCTGCAAAACGTCATTTACTGCCCGGACCGGCTGCGGCTTAACTTTGACTGGGCGGCGCACATTCCCGGCCTGTTCGGTACTCCGTGGGTTCCGCACTGGCGGATTGGCAGCAGCGGCATGGCGCAGGTCAGGCAGGTGATTACCCAGCTTGAACATGAGAGCAGCCGCAGCGATGCGCAGGCCAATAATATGGCCGAGCTGCTGTTTGCCCAGCTGGCGCTTATTCTTCAGCGCTATCGCTACGCCACCGATAATCTGGCGGCGACGCAAAGCGAAGCGCTGCTCGATAAGCTGCTCACCGAGCTGGCGGGCAGCCTCAACCGTCCCTTCTTTCTTGACCGTTTTTGCGAGCGGGAAGGGTGCAGCGAACGCGCGCTGCGCCAGCAGTTTCGTCAGCAGACGGGGATGACCATCAACCACTACCTGCGCCAGCTGCGCATCTGTCACGCGCAGTATCTGCTGCAGCATACCGAACGGCTGATTGGCGAAGTGGCGATGCAGTGCGGGTTTGAAGACAGCAACTACTTTTCGGTGGTGTTCAACCGCGAGATAGGCATGACGCCGGGGCAGTGGCGGCAGCGCAGTCGCGTAGTGGTCTGATTGATTAGTTTTTGTAATGTATTTTCTGAAATGTTTATTCTGCATTTAGTAAAAAACAAAATAAATATTTAATGCTCTGTGGAATAAATCACAGTTATTGCCCTTTTTTTACTCTACACTCGCTGTACTATTTTCACGGAGGCCTTATGTTAACCTCATTGATATTGCGAGTATTAAAAAGCATGACTTTAATTTTGCTTTCAATCGATAGCAAAATTAAAGTCATGCTTGCTGATTCATGCTGGTTTAATTCCGTCAACGACCTGGCTGAAAGTGATATTGCTCCTGCGCCTTGTGATGAAATCCAGATAACCCAGAAGTGGTCCCAGCTTTGGGATTGCGCGGGCCAGGCGCTGTGTTCCGGGTTTAGCCAGGCCGTTCAGAAAGAGGGGCACTGCCGCCGCTTGCTGCCGCAGGCTTTACTGTGCTCGCGTAAGCGCGATGAACTGGCGTTCAGCTTCCGTATTTCCAGCCTGCATCAGCTTGTAGTGTGCCGCCACGCCAGCGGTGCCGATAGCGACAGCGTCGCAAATAACCCAATTTGTTTTTCTCAAAGCACAATGCGCATTCTCGCCATTGTGCTTTTTTTATCGCCTGAATCGACCAGAAGGATGCGTTATGTACATTGTTTGTGTAGCTGCTTGCCCAACGGGCGTGGCCCATACCTATATGGCTGCGGAAGCGCTTGAAATGACGGGTAACAACCGCGGTCATGAAGTGAAGGTTGAGACGCAGGGGAGCCTCGGTGCGGAGAACGTTATTACCGATGACGACCTGATGCGGGCGGATGCCGTCATTATTGCCGCCGATGTCGCTATCGATGGTAAAGAACGTTTTGACGGCATGATTAAGCTGGAGTGCGCCGTTTCCGATCCGATTAAATTTGGCGATGCCGTGTTTGAAGCGGTGGAGCAGGAGGTCGCCAATGGCTAAGTTTCAGGGGGGAGGGAAGCCTTCGGCGGGCGCTGAAGTGAAAAATGCGATTATGACAGGTGTTTCCTGGATGCTGCCGTTTGTCATTGCCGGTGCGGTGTTAATGGGGATTGCGCGTATCGGCGCTTCTGCCTGGGGCATTGATAATATCTGGGACGCCAGCCATGAGCAGGCCGCCAGCATCGTGGTACAGGCGCTGCATAAGTTCGATGGTTTTGGCGGTCTGGCGCTATCCCTGATGCTGCCGGTGGTGGCGGGGTATATCAGCTTTGCGCTGGCGAATAAGCCGGGCCTGGCGCCGGGTATGGTCGGCGGGCTGCTGGCCAGCAATCTGGGAACCGGCTTTCTGGGCGCGCTGGCGGCGGGATTTGTCGCAGGCTATATCGTGCGGGCGCTCAATCGCTACGTAAAACTACCGAAAGCGCTGGCCTCAGCCGGGCCAATTTTTATTCTGCCAGTGGGCGGGACGCTGCTGACCTGCATCATTATGGCTTTTGTGATTGGCGCGCCGCTGGCGGCACTGAATCACGGTATGGAAAGCTGGCTGCTGTCGATGTCCGGGACAAATAAGGTTCTGCTGGCGGCGGTGATTGGCGGGATGGTGGGCTTTGACCTCGGCGGGCCGGTCAACAAGGCGGCGGTTACCACGGCGATGGCGCTGCTCGCTTCCGGTATTTACGATCCCAACACCGCCGCGCAGGTCGCGATAATTGTGCCGCCCATTGGTCTGGGCGTGGCGACGTTAATCTGGTCATCGCGCTTCCCTGAATCGCTACGAGAAGCGGGAAAAGCCTCGACGTTAATGGGACTGATCGGTGTTTCAGAAGGGGCAATTCCTTTTGCGCTGGCAAACCCGCGCATCATCATCGTTAACGTTATTGGCTCTGCCGTGGGGGCGGCGATGGCGGTAGGGCTAGGCTCGGTAAACCACGCGCCAATCTCTGGATTCTATGGCTGGCTGGCCGTTGAGAGCTGGCCCGTTTATGTCCTGTCTATCGCCTGCGGCTCAGCGATAATCGCAGTAGGATCGCTGCTTATTTTTCGCGGGGTTGCGGAGAGTGCAGAGAAAGACAGCGTGAAAAAAAACTCACCAGCGCCCAAATTTAAAGCCAGTCGATAGATGCGCGCTACGCGCCTCTGAATTTAAATTTTTTCTATTCAGTGTGGATAAATATTTGCACGGGATACGCATGTCTGAAAACAGGAATATAACTAATGAAAACCGTTCATTTAATTCAGCATACGCACTGGGATCGCGAATGGTATTTTACGGAGAATGATTCTCAGGCCCTGCTTTATTATTTTATGGCCGATCTCCTGCAACGTCTGGAAGCCGATGAAACATTAGGTCCGTTTATGCTTGATGGCCAAACCGTAGTGCTCGAAGATTACTTTCAACTGGCACCGGAAAATCGCGAACGCGTGCAGGCGCTGGTGGCGGCAGGGCGGTTGTTAATTGGCCCGTGGTATACCCAGACGGATTTTCTGGTGGTCGGCGCGGAGTCCATCACCCGCAACCTGCTGCTGGGAACGCTGGACTGCGAAAAAATGGGGCCGCGTATGGCCGTGGGCTATATTCCGGACTCCTTTGGCCAGAGCGCGCAGCTACCGATGTTCCTCAATCAGTTCGCCATTGAGCATGCCGTGATCTGGCGAGGCTGGAGTGAATACGATAGCGAAAACAGCGAGTTTTGCTGGCGCAGCCAGGACGGTAGTTGCGTCACGACGGCAGTATTACCTCAGGGCTATGGTTGTGCGAAATGGCTGCCTACTGAGCCGGAGCAGGCCTGGCCGCGGCTCTCTGCGATCCTCGAAAAGCAGGGCCTCTTTAGCCGGAGTTCGCAGCTATTACTGCCCAACGGCAATGACCAGTCGCCTTTTGAATATGGTGTACCCGCGATGCTGGAGGCGCTGAACGCCCGGCAAAATCACTATCATTTTATCCGCAGTGATTTTAAGCGCTATTTTACCGCTCTTGCGCAGTCCGGCACGCCGCTGGATACCTTTGAAGGCGAGCTGCTCAGTCCAAAATATATGCGTATCCATCGTGGGATTTTTTCCACCCGAATGGATATCAAACAGGCGAATGCCCGGCTGGAGAATTTCCTCAGCCGCCAGCTTGAACCGCTGCTCAGCGTCGCCTGGCGCCTGGGGCTTCCATATCCGCAGCAGGCGGTAGAGGCCATCTGGCGCGAGATGATGAAATCTCACGCTCACGATAGCATCGGCGGGTGTAACTCTGACCGGGTTAACGCGATGGTAAAAGCCCGGCTGTTATCTGGCCAGGAGAAAGCAAGCCAGCTCTATGAACTGAATATGCAGATGCTGGCGAAAGGGATCAGCGCGCAGCAGCAGGGTAAGAAAATCCTGGTTTTTAATGCGTTGCCCTACACACGTGATGGCCTGGTAGCGCTGACGCTATACCTTCCCGGCGCTGATTTTCGCATTGTTGATGGTGATGGGCAGACCTGCCGTTGGCAAATCTTGCGCGAAACATCACAGGACATGTCGGTCATAGTCCAGGAGCTGTCGAACAGTAGCGAAGCGGTTTTTTATCGCAAATGCGAAATCTTACTGGAAGCCTCCGCTCTGCCCGCCTGCGGCTATACAACGTTTTATCTGCAAGAAGGGAGGGCGTGTGATTTTGCCGCTCCGTCATCGGCAGACAGCGCGCTGGAGAATCCCTGGCTGCGCCTGACGCTTGAGCAGGGGCGCATCGTTCTGCTGGATAAACGCAGCGGTAAGCGCTGGGCGGACTTAATCCAGTTGGTGGATGGCGGCGATGCGGGGGATACCTATAACTATTCCCCGCCGGAAATTGACTGGCGCATTAGCGCGGAAGGGGCACTGGTGTCCGTCGCCTGGCAGCAGGGCGCGTTGGCCGATACGCTGGCGCTGAGCTGGTCTATTGCTGCTCCGTTGACCCTGGAAGATCGCCTGCGTCGTCAGCGTAATGCGCGGCTCGACGTCAATATGCTGATTACGCTGGAGCATCAACGTCCCGTGCTTGATGTGCAGGTTCACGTTAACAACACCCTGCGCGATCATCGCCTACAGGTTGAAATACCCACTGACATCGCGCAAAGCGTCCATTTCGCCGATCAGCCGTTTGGCCTGATTCACCGCGATAATCGGCCTTCAACGCTGGATGTCTGGCAACAGGAAAACTGGAGCGAAGCGCCGACCGCGCTCTGGCCGATGCAAAGTCTGGTTATGATGCACGATGGACAGCAAGGCATGAGCGTGGTGACGGAGGGATTACGCGAATATGAGATCCCCGAGGAACGTCCGTCCGTACTGGCGATCACCTTGCTGCGCAGCGTGGGATGGCTGGGGAAAGCCGGCATGCCCTGGCGACCGGGCCGGGCTTCCGGTATGGCTCTCCCCTCGCCGGACTCGCAAATTGCAGGTGAATTCACCGCCCGATTCGCCCTGATTCCGCTGCACGATGGTGAAAGCCCGAACTTCTGGCGCGAAGTGGAGGCCTGGCGTACACCTGCTATTGGCTGGCTGGATTCAGGCTGGGCGCGATTCAAAACCAACCCTTCAGAACAGACCTTCCCGGCGGCGTACAGCCTGCTGCGCTGGGATACGGCGCTGCATTTCAGCACCTTGAAAAAGGCACAGTATGAAGAGGCATTAATTTTGCGTGGCTGGAACCCTGGTTCGCAGCCGGTTAGCAGCCTGACGCCTGAAACGGTTGATGACCTGTGCGAGGTCACGCTCGCCGAACAGCCTTGCGCCCTCCCTCGCACATGCGTGCCCGCCTGCGCACCTGTTACCTGGCGCATTGCGTCGAACTCTAGAGGATAACGTTGTGTTGAAGATTTCTTTTATCTGCCCGCTGGAAAACGGGCTACATGCGCGACCCGCCAGCGAACTGGAGCAACGCGTCAACGCCTTTAGCGCCCGGATTGATCTGTGTAATTTGCGTAACCAACGACGGGCGGATGCGCGCAGCGTGCTGGCGATGATTGGTGCGGATGTGGTCTATCAGGATCCGTGTGAACTGGTGATTGATGGCCAGGATGAGGCGGCGGCGTATCAGGCGCTGAGCCGGTTTATTCATGATGAATTGGCCGGGTGCGATGCGCCCGTTGCGGTGGTTTCAACTCGCTCTGAGCAACCTTTACCGGTGTTCCTTGCGCAGACAACTTCGCCTTTTGTGCGCGGCAACGGCGTGAGCCCGGGGCTGGCCCTTGGCAGGACGATGCTGCTGGGAACGGTCGATCTGTGGGCGCTGGCGCAGCAGCAAGAACCAGAAGAATCCGCAGCTCAGCATAACGCCATGCAACATGCGCTGCTTCAGGTCCGTCAGCAGCTGCGCCAGGAGCATCAGCATGCACAAGGGGACGCGGCGTCGGTGTTACAGGCGCACAGTAAGCTGCTGGATGACGCGCTTCTGGAAAGCACATTACTCGCGCCTCGCCAGCAGAGAAATACCCTGGCGGCGCTGGCGGCGGCGTTGGATGAGCTTTGCGCTCCTCTGCGCGAAAGCAGAAGCGTCTATTTACGCCAGCGGGTGCTGGACCTGCAGGATCTCGGGCTGCGTCTGGCGGCATATCTGACAGCGCAGCCGCTTACTACGCTTGCGCCTTTGCTTCAGGATACGATTGTAATAAGCCCCGCGCCGATGACCCCTGGCCAGCTTCTGGCGCTGCGTGGCCCCAGGCTGAAAGGGATTATTATGGGCGATGGCGGCGAAACGTCGCATACGGTGATTCTGGCGCGTTCGTTTGGTATCCCGCTGCTCAGTCTGCCTGTGGCGGAATCGGGGTCGATACCGGGTGGTGAAACGCTGCTGCTCGATGCTCGCCATGGCGTAGCGATCCTCTCACCGGACGCGGTGGCGCAGCGTTGGTATCAGCTGGAAACGGAAAAACATCAGCGTATTGCTAACCGCCTGCAACCGTTTATCGACCAGCCAGGGGTCATGCAGGATGGCGAAGGCGTTACGCTGCTGGCGAATATAGCCCTGGCTGCGGAAGCCGATTCGGCGTTTGCTGCCGGAGCGCAGGGTATTGGGCTGTTCCGTACGGAAATGCTCTTCTGCGAACGCAGCTCGCCGCCCGACGAAGAAGAGCAGTACCAGGCTTATCGTCATGTGCTGGAGCAGGCGCAGGGCCGCAAAGTGGTGATCCGCACGCTGGATATTGGCGGCGATAAGCCCTGCGACTACCTGAATTTACCTGAGGAAGAGAATCCGTTCCTCGGCTGGCGCGGGGTTCGCCTTTATCCCGCATTTATGGCCCTTTTTGTCACCCAGATGCGGGCGCTTTTGCGCGCCAGCGCCGTCGGGCCGTTGCATATTATGGCTCCGATGGTGGCGACGCTTGAGGAGATTAAGTGGTTGCATACGCAGTTCACGCAGACTCAGGCTGAGCTGACGGCGCAGGGTGTGGCGACCGGAACCTGGTCACTGGGCATGATGGCTGAAGTCCCCTCGGTGCTTTATTTACTGGATAAAGCCGCCGCCTGGATTGATTTTGTTTCCATTGGCAGTAACGACCTGGCGCAGTATTTTCTCGCCTGCGACCGGGGCAATGCCAGCGTACGCCATCTTTACAATTACTTTGATCCGGCATTTTTGCAGCTGCTGCAAGAGATGACGGCGCGGGCGCATCGTGCAGGCGTGGAGATTAGCCTGTGCGGAGAAATGGGCGGCGACCCGCAGGCGCTGCCGCTGCTGCTGGGGGCCGGGCTGCGCCATATCAGTATGTCCGCCAGCCGTATCGGTAGCGCGAAAGCGCAGTTAACAACGCTTTCCGCCGTTGAATGCCAGCAGATGCTGAAACAGGTCGTGGCGGCCGAGAGCGGGCAAGATGTGGTGGCCCTTTTGCAGAAACAGTCGATAACTACCTTTCCGGTATTCGATCCCCGGCTGATCCTGCTCGATCGGGGCATTGACGCTAAGGCTGAGGTGATTAAGCGCCTGACCGACAACCTGGAAATTGAGCAGCGTGCGCGCTGTGGTGCGGAGGTGGAAGCGGCAATCTGGCAGCGCGAGGCCATCTTTTCAACCGCCCTAGGTTTTGCTATCGCGCTCCCCCACTGCAAATCGCCCGCCGTTACCAGCAGCAGCGTATCGGTTATGCGTCTCGCTTCACCGCTGGCGTGGAATGAGGAGGTTTCCGTATCGCTGATAATTATGCTGACAGTGAGTGAGGAGGAGAAAGGTGACCATATGAAAATATTTTCTCGGCTGGCAAGAAAATTAATGCATGCTGATTTTCGCCAACAATTGCTGGAGGGCAATAACCCGCAGGCGGTTGCCGAATTGCTGCAACGGGAAATTGCGATGTAATTATTTAGCCGTTGCTAAAAGTTAATTTATTGATGTGCTGATTTTTACTGCTTTCAGGGCAGCGGCATCGTGCTGCCTTTATTCACTACGTAATCAGGAGGAGAAACATTTCTTTAGTTAGCTTTCTTATTTTAATAAATTAATAAAATGGATGATTCTTATGAAAAAACAATACCTCTGTGGACTATTTTTAGCAGCAAGCTTTTCCTCGCACGCCACCTATATTGATTACCGGCATGAGTGGCTGGGCGATCAGCATAAACAAGAAGATCGTATCAAAATGGGGCATCCTTTAAATAACGGTATTTACTTTAGCGTTGAGGGGAAGTGGGAGAGTAAACAGGGCGGCTTCTGGGATAATCTCTCCTCAAAAGGGAACGAATTTGAACTTGGCTACAAATATAAGCTACTGGACAATCTCTCCATTACTCCCTCGTTTGCGCTGGATTCGGGGGAACGCGATACGGCATACAAGTTTAGTGTGAAGAGCGTCTATAACTGGACCGATGCTTTCTCCAGCGGAGTTCGGCTGCGCTACGCTGTTCGCGACTATGAACGAGAGTATGATCCCGATAGAGCCAGCCAGCACTACTGGCAGGCAAACTTCTATCTAGGCTACCGGATTTATGACGTCTCTTTTGATTACGATTTTGAATATAAATTCGATACCGACTATCCAGCCTTACGCGGAAAAGAAAAAGATTATGTGCATAATGTGACGGTGGCCTGGAGAGGAAACAAAACCTGGGTGCCTTACGTCGAATTAGGGTATGTTTCATATGATGATGGTTCATATGTAAAAGATGGCAAAACTTATCGTGATGCCTGGGAGATGCGTTATCGCGTAGGTATTACCTACAACTTCTAATTATTTTTATCTAAAAATAAGGAGATGCAATGAGAGTAATTTCCATTGCTGGAGTAGCGGCGTTTTTTCTCTGTACGCACGCGGCTATGGCTACAGAAAATTATCAATACCGTGTCGCATTTATGCCGGATATCCATTTTCATGACGTGTACGGCGAATTTCAGGACGGCGCATTTAGCGGGCTGAAGAATAGCAAGAGCGGGCAGAATGCAATGATTCGCACCATGTATGCGCAGCTTACGTCAACGCGATTATTTAATGAAAACTACTTTGCCCTGCGCGCGGCGCTGGATGACGCCGGGAAAAAGGGGATAAAACTGATCGCGCTGCCCGGAGACTTTAGCGACGATGGACAGTCTGTGCATATTCGCGGACTGGTGACCCTGCTGAAGGAGTATGAGCAAAAATATGCCATGCGATTCTTTGCAACGCCGGGTAATCACGACCCGAACCGACCCTTTGATTTACCTGATGGGGAAGAGGATTTCTTAGGGCAGGGAGGGAAAACGCAGCGGATTTTTAGTTTTGGCGCCAAAGAGTGTACAGGCTATCAGGGGAAAACCGCACTTATTCCAACAGGTGCGGAATTGCCGACTATCTGTAGCGAGGAGATGGTAAGCCGCGGCTATGAGTACATTATGCAAATGATGGCGCCGTTCGGTATCGATCCGCAGCCTGAAGATATCTATTGGGAAACGCCTTACTCATCCTATGGGCAGCAGGATTACACGTTTGACAAAGCCAAACAGGCCAGCGACTTCCGCCAGCGGCAGTATGAGATTTGCGCCCAGGGAACCGGCGGTGCATATCGGCAACCGGATTATGGCCCCTGTTTTACTGTCGCTGATAGCAGCTATCTCGTTGAGCCGATACCGGGTCTATGGCTGTTGGCCGTTGATGCGAATGTCTACGTGCCGCGCGAGGATGCGGATCTGACGAATCCGCAGTCTGCTAAAAACTTCGCGGGTTCAGGTGACGCAGGCTACAACAAAATGCTCACTCACAAGCAGCAGGTGGTGGCGTGGATGACGTCCGTTGCCATGCGGGCAAAAGAGCAGAAAAAGACGCTGATCACCTTTAGCCACTTCCCGATGGTCGAATTCGATAACGGTGCTGCTGGCGATCTGGAGTCCATCTTTGGCGAAGGTAAATTTCAGTTGAAGAGGGCCCCGAAAGAGGATACCAGTCATGCGTTAGCGAAGACGGGTATTGGCGTACACGTAGGCGGACATATGCACTTTAACGATACCGGCGTGCGTAAATATCCTGACGGTAGCCTGCTATTTAATATTCAGGCGCCTTCCATGGCGGCCTACGTTCCGGCGTATAAAATCCTCAATTTCTCTAATCGGAGCGAGATTGATGTTCAGACCGTTATCCTGGACAGCGTGCCGCGCTTTAATGAGCTTTTTGAACACTACCAGCAAGAGTGGGAGCATCTGAAAGCCACAGGTTCTCCGCACCTCTGGAACAAAGCGGTGCTAAGCGCGAAGGATTATTATGACTTTACCAATTGGCATATCACCGAACTTACCCGGCTGCGTTTTATTCCCGAAGAGTGGCCATGTGAAATTCGTCAGATGCTTTTTAGCCTGAACGGTGCGGAAATGTTGACGCTGAGTCAGTTGAGCAGCCATACCTCTTACCATGATGTTCTGACCGTCCCGATGAGCAGCGATCGTGCCGTTTGCGCTAAAGGAGATGCACCGCCTGTTAGGGCTATCGGGCAAATTTATCTGCAAAAGAATGCCGCAGCATGGCAGCTTGCGCAGCAAAAAGCCCAGGCTTTGGCCCAAGATGCTGGTATGACGCTGGATCAGTTCGCCTCATGGAATGGCTTTGATTTGGCAGTGGATTTTTATCGTCTGCGCAATGCCGATGAGCTGGCGCTGCGCGATATTTCCGCACAACGCTTACGCGAATATCAGCTGTTGACTCGCACCCTGGCGCAGTCGTTACCTGCTGAGGCCTCGGCGCTGACGGCGGATAGCGGCTTCGAAGCCATCTTCCGCCTGCGCTTTGGCAGCATTTTTAGCGTGATAGATAAATATCTGCGGGGTAACCCCTCACGAAATTTCCATCTGAATAGCGAAACGGGTGAAATCTCCGCGCGTTAAAACCCTGCCCCTGCCCGATACGGCAGGGGCGTAAATTAGTTTGCCATCCCCAGGCCAACGATATTGGCGGCGATAATAATCACTACGCAGCCGAGGCTGAGGACGCCCACCGGACGACGACCGGCGTTGTTCCACTCTTTCAGGATCAGACCCACCAGGCCGCCGCACAGGACGTAGAAGCTCATATGCAGCATCCAGCTCATGTAGTCGTACTGCGCCGGAATGCTGGCGTGTCCCCAGGCGTAGAAGAAGAACTGGAGATACCACATCAGGCCGCCTAACGCCGAAAGCAGGATATTGCTGATGATGAGCGGTTTTGCCAGCGAGAAGTCGGCTTTTATCGACAGGTTTTTCACTTTTGCCAGACGAATAAAGCAGAAGCCGAGGTTAACCAGCGCGCCGCCGCCCATGATCACCACATAGCTTGGCAGCGCAGTGTAGAGCGGGTCGACGCCGAGCGCGGCGGCGGCTTCATGCATCGGCTTGGCGGCGTTCATGGCAAACGACATACCGGCCGAGAAGATGCCGCACATCACCGCCAGGACCAGCCCCTTTTTCAGGTTGAAGTCTTCGGCTTTGATACCCATTTTGCGCTCTTTCAGCTGGCCGGCGCGGGTGACGATACCCACGCCAATGACCGCCACCAGCACGCCGAGCAGCGTCATCTGACCGCCTTTAGTGTTAATGAGAACATCAAACTGACCGTTAAGAATCGGGGTCATAAGCGTGCCGACAATCAGCGTGATACCAATGGCGATGCCGATCCCCATCGACATGCCGAGGTAGCGCATCGTCAGGCCGTAGTTGATATTACCGATACCCCACATGGCGCCGAACAGGAAGACGGGCAGAAGCGTGGAGGCGTCAAAAGAGCCGTAATAGGACCAGAAGTCGGGCAGCAGCATGGCGCTGATGGCCCAGGGGAGGATCAGCCAGGAGACAATACCGCCGATAGACCACATGGTTTCCCAGGACCAATGTTTAACTTTCTTGAACGGGGCATAGAAACAGGCTGCACTGGCCGCACCTATCAAATGCCAAAAAATACCCATCGTAATCGCGTGATTCATTGATTTTATCCTCATCTATTTTTTATCGGATAAATCTTCTTCCGACCCGATGAGTGTAAAAATCGGTCAGTTTTTCCGCCTTTAAGCTGTTGCCACCGTAAGCCTGAACCTGGCAACCAAAAACTTAATTAGTTGTTCTGTATCACAAAATGACATCTATCACCCCTTGTTATAACCTTATTAAAAATACGGCATTGATAAGCGTTTTCAATATCATTTAATTAACTATAATGAACCAACTGCTTACGCGGCATTAACACTTTCCGCCGCTCGACAATAATGGAGATGATTATGAGTTACACACTGCCTGCCCTGCCGTACGCTTATGACGCCCTGGAACCGCATTTTGACAAGCAGACGATGGAAATCCATCACACTAAACACCACCAGACCTACGTGAACAACGCCAACGCGGCGCTGGAAAGCCTGCCTGAATTCGCGAGCCTGTCCGCAGAAGAGCTGATTACCAAACTGGATCAGCTGCCAGCAGACAAAAAAACCGTTCTGCGTAACAACGCCGGCGGCCACGCTAACCACAGCCTGTTCTGGAAAGGCCTGAAAACCGGTACCACTCTGCAGGGCGACCTGAAAGCGGCTATCGAACGCGATTTCGGTTCCGTTGACAACTTCAAAGCGGAATTTGAAAAAGCGGCGGCGACCCGTTTCGGCTCCGGCTGGGCGTGGCTGGTGCTGAAAGGCGACAAGCTGGCGGTGGTTTCTACCGCTAACCAGGACTCCCCGCTGATGGGTGAAGCTATCTCCGGCGCTTCCGGCTTCCCGATTATCGGCCTGGACGTGTGGGAACACGCTTACTACCTGAAATTCCAGAACCGTCGCCCGGACTACATCAAAGCGTTCTGGGACGTGGTGAACTGGGACGAAGCCGCAGCGCGTTTTGCCGCCAAAAAATAAGGTTGCATTGTGCTGAGCGAGAAGCGAGTCTGATGACTCGCTTTTTTTATATCCGCAGCAAAGGAGCAGCGATGCACTATCCGGTGAATGTCTTTGTGGGCAAGGTAAGGGATTACGACGGCAGCCGTCCAAGCGCCATCGGGAAAGTCCAGGTCGATGGTGAACTGACCCTCGGCGATTTGGGGCTGGAGGGCGATGAGCAGGCCGAGAAGAAAATTCACGGCGGACCGGACCGCGCGCTGTGCCACTATCCCCGAGAACACTACGCCCATTGGGCGCTTGAACTGCCGCAGCAGGCGGATCTTTTCTGCGCCCCGGCGTTTGGCGAGAATCTCTCGACCGAAGGGCTGACGGAAAAAAACGTCTACATCGGCGATATCTTCCGCTGGGGAGAGGCGCTGATCCAGGTGACGCAGCCGCGCTCTCCGTGCTTCAAGCTCAACTATCATTTTGCCGTCAGCGATATGGCCCAGCTTATGCAGAACAGCGGCAAAACCGGCTGGCTGTATCGGGTGGTGGCGGGCGGGCTGGTCTCCAGCGATGCGCCGCTGGCGCTGGTATCCCGGCTTAGCGACGTCAGCGTTCACGAAGCGGGGGCTATCGCCTGGCAGATGCCGTTTGATGATGACCAGTACCGCCGTTTACTTTCCGCGGCGGGGCTGTCGGTAAGCTGGAGCAGAACGATGCAGAAGCGGCGTTTAAGCGGGCAGATCGAGAATAATTCGCGGAGATTGTGGGGAAAGTAGCGCTTCCGTGCGCGTTTTCGTATGGCGGCGCGTTGCGCCTTATCCGGGCTACCCGTTTCGAATCCGGCCTGGCGAAGCGCAGGCCGGGGGATCAGGTGCGCTTGTACAGCGGCAGCCAGAGGGTTAAACGCAGACCGCCCAGCGGGCTGTCGTCGGCTTTTACCCAACCGCGGTGCTGTTGAATCGCCGCTTCGACAATCGCCAGACCCAGGCCGGTACCGCCAGACTCGCGATCGCGCGCCTCATCGGTACGGTAGAACGGACGGAAAATCTGCTCGCGATCCTCAGGACTCACGCCCGGCCCGTCATCATCGACGTTAACCGTAATCCCGTCTTTATCCACCGAGAAGCTCACTGAAATTTTGGTATGCGAGTAGCGCAGCGCGTTGCGCACGATATTCTCCAGCGCGCTTTCCAGCGCATTGGGGTTACCGTACAGCGGCCAGGGCCCCGGCGGATATTCGACGGTGAACGATTTCCCCATCTGTTCGGCTTCAAAGGCGGCGTTATCCAGCACCTCGCCCCACAGCTGGTTGGCTTTCACCGTTTCGCTGACCAGCGCGGTTTTGGCCTGATTGCGCGACATCACCAGCAGGTCGTTGATCATGCTATCGAGCCGATGCGCTTCCATCTCAATACGCTCCAGCTCTTTACTTTCCCCGCTGCGGCGGCGCAGAAGGGCGGTGCCTAACTGCAGGCGGGTCAGCGGCGTGCGCAGCTCGTGGGAGATATCGGACAGCAGACGATGCTGGCTGGACATCATGCGCTCCAGCGCGGTCACCATCTGGTTAAAACTGGTCCCGGCGGCTAAAAATTCCTGCGGACCGGCTTCCAGCTCCGGATGCTGACGCAGGTTGCCCTGGGCGACTTCATCGGCGGCATTTTTCAGCTTACGCGCCGGTTTCGCCAGGCTCCACGCCAGCCACAGCAGCAGCGGGGCGCTGACTAACATGGTGACGATCAGCAGCAGTAACGGCCGGTCGAACAGCAGATTGATGAAGTCAGATTGCGACGTGTTGGCAGGGCGAATCAGATAGAGCTGGTAGTTATCTTCTCCATCCCTGACGGAAAAAGGCCCGACCATTTCCAGACGACCATAGCGCTTTTTCTGCGGATGGTCGGCGTTATCCGCCTGGCCGATAAAGTTGCGGATAATCTGCATTTCGTTGCGTTCGGCACCGATAACGCGACCTTCGCTGGTAACCAGCAGCAAACGCTGGCCCGGCGGAGCCCACTTATCGATGGCGCGAAACAGACGACGCCACCACATCAGGTCGTTTGGCGGATCGTTCGCCAGTTCGGCCTCGACGTGTTGTTCAATCATGATGCCCTGACGTTGCTCGCTCTCCAGCAGCTCGGTCATCTGGCGCGAGTCCAGCTTGGGCAGCATCAGAACCAGCATCAACACCAGCGCCAGCGTGAGCCAGAAAATAGCGAAGATGCGTGCGGTTAAACTTCCAATCATGAAGCCGATACCATCAGATAGCCGCGTCCGCGCAGGGTTTTAAACCACGGGTGGCCGTCTTTGCGCTCCGGCAGCTTGCGCCGCAGGTTGGAGATGTGCATGTCGATCGCGCGATCGAATGGCGTCAGGCGTTTACCCAGCACTTCCTGGCTCAGGTGCTCGCGCGATACCACCTGGCCAAGATGCTGCGCCAGGAGATAGAGCAGGGTGAACTCGGTGCCGGTCAGCTCCAGGGTCAGGCCATCGAAGCTGGCTTCCTGGCGACCGGGGTTAAGGCTAAGCGCATCCACTTCCAGCGTTGGTGAACCGGCTTCGGTCGTCTGCTGCTGCTCGCTCCAGTGCGACCGGCGCAGAATCGCGCGTATACGCGCCACCAGCTCACGATCGTTGAACGGCTTAGGCAAATAGTCGTCCGCGCCCAGCTCGAGGCCGAGAACGCGATCCAGCTCGCTCCCGCGGGCCGTTAGCATGATAACCGGGGTCTGGTGTGTCTGACGCAACTCTTTGAGCGTGTCGATACCGTTTTTCTTCGGCATCATCACATCAAGCAAAAGTAAATCGATGCTGTCGTCCAGAAGGGCCAGCGCCTGTTCCCCATCATGGGCTACGAGCACATTAAAACCTTCCATATCGAGCAGCTCTTTTAACAGGGAGGTGAGCTCCCGGTCATCATCTACTAACAGGATTTTATTCATTGTTTAAATACCTCCGAGGCAGAAATTACGTCATCAAGGCTCGCTAATCCATGACTTTACGTTGTTTTACACCCCCTGACGCATGTTTGCAGCCTGCATCGTAAACTCTCTCTCGTTGAATCGCGACACAAACGTTTTGGGAGTATGTGATGCGCAATGTTATCGCTGCCGTCATGGCCTCAACGCTGGCGCTAAGTGCATATAGCCAAGCCGCTGAAGTCGTCACCAGCGTTAACTGGCTTCCCGGAGACGAAAGTGTCCAGCGCAGCAGCCAGAGCCATATGTTTGACGGCATAAGTTTAACTGAACAGCAACGGCAACAGTTACGAGATCTTATGCAGCGGGCACGCCACGACAGGCCACCCGTTAATGTTAGCGAAATGGAGACAATGCATCGCCTTGTCACCGCAGAAAATTTTGATGAAAACGCTGTACGCGCTCAGGCAGATAAGATGGCGCAGGAACAGGTTGCCCGCCAGGTCGAAATGGCAAAAGTTCGCAACCAGATGTATCACCTGCTAACGCCAGAGCAGCAAGCGGTTTTAAACGCTAAGCACCAGCAACGAATGGATCAGTTGCGTGAGGTTGCACGGATGCAAAAAGGCTCAGCGATGATGCTTTCGAGTAGTAGCAATACCCTGCAACCCCAGTAACAACCCTGTTTTCCTTGCCATAGACACCATCCCTGTCTTCCCCCACATGATGTGGGGGTTTTTTTTGCCCTTTATTCAGCGCCCTCCTGGCTCCCCGTCGCGGTAAAAGATCGGGTTATACTAAGCGCATCGCGAAGTAAGGAGCGTTTATGAATCAATCCTATGGGCAACTGGTGAGCCGCGCGGCGATTGCGGCGACGGTGATGGCCTCTGCGTTACTTTTGATCAAGATTTTTGCATGGTGGTATACCGGGTCTGTGAGTATTCTGGCGGCGCTGGTTGATTCACTGGTGGATATCGCCGCCTCGTTGACCAACCTGCTGGTAGTGCGTTATTCGCTGCAACCCGCTGATGAAGAACATACCTTTGGCCACGGTAAAGCGGAATCGCTGGCCGCGCTGGCGCAAAGTATGTTTGTCTCCGGCTCGGCGCTGTTTCTGTTCTTGACCGGTATTGATCATCTCGTTCGTCCTGAGCCGATGAATGCGGCGGGCGTAGGGATGGTGGTGACGCTGATTGCGCTGGTCAGCACGCTGCTGCTGGTCACGTTCCAGCGCTGGGTGGTGAGAAAAACCCAAAGTCAGGCGGTACGGGCGGATATGCTTCATTATCAGTCTGATGTTATGATGAACGGCGCAATTCTGGTGGCGCTGGCCCTCTCCTGGTACGGCTGGCACCGGGCCGATGCGCTGTTTGCATTAGGTATCGGCGTCTATATTTTATATAGCGCGCTGCGTATGGCCTATGACGCCGTTCAGTCGTTATTAGACCGCGCGCTGCCTGATGAGGAACGCCAGGACATTATCAATATCGTGACCGCATGGCCAGGCGTCAGCGGGGCGCACGATCTACGAACGCGGCAGTCAGGGCCGACTCGCTTTATTCAGATTCATTTGGAAATGGAAGACAACCTCCCGCTGGTTCAGGCACACGTGATTGCCGACCAGGTGGAGCAGGCGCTGTTGCTCCGTTTTCCTGGGTCCGATGTCATTATCCACCAGGACCCCTGCTCTGTGGTGCCGTTAGGGCGGCAGGGTGTTTTATGATCTTTAGGTTATAGTCTGTAAACTCGATGTAAAAGTGTGGGGCGGATCGGCATTTTTTGTATAAATTACCGCCATTTGGTCTGACCTGAATCAATTCAGCCAGAAGCGTTTGATATACTATTGCAATTATCGTTGTGCACTCCTGGTGAGGGGCGCTTCAGGCAACAGGATTATTTTTTGCTTCCTAAGTTCAGAGGTAGTCATGATTAAGAAAATCGGTGTGTTGACAAGTGGCGGTGATGCCCCGGGCATGAACGCAGCAATCCGTGGCGTTGTGCGTGCGGCATTAACGGAAGGTCTGGAAGTTTTTGGAATCTATGACGGTTACCTCGGCCTGTATGAAGATCGTATGGTTCAGCTCGACCGCTACAGCGTTTCCGACATGATCAACCGCGGCGGCACCTTCCTGGGGTCGGCGCGTTTTCCAGAATTTCGTGAAGAACATATTCGCGCCGTCGCCATTGAAAATATGAGAAAGCGCGGCCTGGATGCGCTGGTGGTTATTGGTGGTGACGGTTCCTATATGGGTGCCGTGCGTCTGACTGAGATGGGCTTCCCCTGCATCGGCCTGCCGGGCACGATCGACAATGATATCAAAGGCACCGACTATACCATCGGCTTCTTTACCGCATTGAGCACCGTGGTAGAGGCTATTGACCGCCTGCGTGACACCTCTTCCTCCCACCAGCGTATTTCCGTTGTGGAAGTGATGGGCCGTTACTGCGGCGACCTGACCCTGGCGGCAGCTATCTCCGGCGGCTGTGAGTTCATCATGGTGCCTGAGGTTGAATACACTCGCGACGACCTGGTCTCAGAAATTAAGGCGGGTATCGCCAAAGGTAAAAAGCACGCGATTGTGGCGATCACCGAGCATATGTGCGACGTCGACGAGCTGGCTCACTACATCGAGAAAGAGACCGGCCGTGAAACTCGCGCAACCGTACTGGGCCACATTCAGCGCGGCGGCTCCCCGGTTCCTTATGACCGTATACTGGCATCCCGCATGGGCGCGTACGCGATTGACCTGCTGCTGCAGGGCTTCGGCGGCCGCTGCGTCGGTATTCAGAACGAGAAGCTGGTGCACCACGACATTATCGACGCTATCGAAAACATGAAGCGTCCGTTCAAAAGCGACTGGCTGGATTGCGCTAAGAAGCTGTACTAAGCCTCCGGCGGAAACAAAAAGGCCTTCTCAGAGAGAAGGCCTTTTTTTATGGGCGGGACGCTACTCGATATCCAGGGCATCCTCGGAAAGGATAATCCCGGTATTATCGGCGTAGAGATGGTCGCCGGAAAAGAAGGTGACGCCGCCGAAGTTGACGCGCACGTCGCTTTCGCCGATTCCTTCACCTGCGGCTCCGACGGGGATGGCGGCCAGCGCCTGGATACCGATATCCAGCTCTTCCAGATCGTCAACCTGACGCACCGCGCCATAGACGACCAGCCCTTCCCACTCGTTTTGTACGGCCAGACGCGCCAGGTCAGCGTCAATCAATGCGCGTCGAACGGAACCACCGCCGTCAACCAACAGGACATGACCACGGCCGTTCTGTTCGAGCATATCGTAGAGCAACCCGTTATCCTCGAAACATTTTACCGTGATGATTTGTCCACCAAACGACGAGCGCCCCCCAAAGTTGGAGAACAGAGGTTCCACGACGTTGACATCCTCCTGGTAGATGTCACAAAGCTCGGAAGTATCGTATTTCATAGGCTTAACGTTCAGTTGCTGCGAGAATTTTCAGTATATCGCGTGAATCATGCTGTTGGCAAAATCATCAATTGTTAATTGATATTTGTCAGTTAAGCCGCAAGCCTGCTGAAAATAATTCCGATAACAAACAGCAGGTTGGTCAGCAGCGCCCCTTTAACCGTTCTTTCGAGCATTGGACGCATGGCGACGGGGTCGCGCTCGCGCATCACATAACGCGCCTGCTTAACCAGCAGCGGCGTCGCCAGCAGGAACAGCCAGCCCCACGGATTATGCAGCGAGATCAGGTTAAACAGCGCCAGGCACAGCAGCGCGCCAAACAGCAGGCAGGCGTGATAGCGGCGAGCGTTAACCGGCCCCAGGCGCACGGCGAGGGTGTTTTTACCGTTTTCGCGATCGCTGTCGATATCGCGCAGGTTGTTAATATTCAGCACCGCCGTCGCCAGCAGGCCGCAGGCGGTGGCGGGTAAGAAAATGACCGCCTCAACGCTGTGCGCCTGCAGGTACCAGCTCCCGACGACGCTAAGCCAGCCGAAGAACACCAGCACAGAGATATCGCCAAGACCGATGTAGCCGTAAGGGCGAGTGCCGACGGTATAGGTGATGGCGGCCACGATCGCGAGCCCGCCGAGGACCATAAAACCGATAAAATCGGCCATGGTTTGCCAGGACAGGAACAGCAGCGCCAGGCCGGAGAGACAAATCAGCGCCACGGTGAGAATCAACGCGCGTTTCATCTGCGCCTGGGTAATGGCGCCTTTCTGCATACCGCGCAGCGGGCCGATACGGTCAGGTTTATCGCTGCCTTTTATCGCGTCGCCATAATCGTTGGCCAGATTGGAGAGGATTTGTAATAAACCGGCGGTAATGATGGCCAGCAGCGCAACCCAGGGATCGAAACTGCCCTGATGCCAGGCAAGCGCGGAGCCGACAATGATGGCGGCAAAGGCCAGAGGTAACGTTTTTGGGCGCAGGCTTTCCAGCCAGGCCTGGGTGCGAGTGATTGCGTGTTCGGTCATAAGTCCCGGCCAATAAAAAATGGGGCTCTACCCTTCATACTTCAAGCTGCAGATACGTAGGCTACGCTGATTCACCCCAGTCATGTACTTATGCACACTCCTGGGGATGAATTCCCTTGCCGCATGATTCGGCCTTCGGGACCAGCGCAAGCGCTGTTCAAACGGTTAACCGTTTTGTCCTGCAACTCAAATTAGTAGGGTATCTATAGCCCCATCTAGTGTGATGAAAATATATTGAACCGGATTATAAGATAAAACGGCTCAGATCTTCATCTGCCACCAGAACATCCAGATGCTTACCGACATATTCCGCATCGATGGTGACGGTTTGGCCGTTCATTTCGCTGGCGTCGTAGGAGATGTCTTCGATCAGACGCTCCAGCACGGTATGCAGACGACGGGCACCAATGTTCTCGGTGGTTTCGTTGACCTGCCATGCGGCCTGAGCGATACGCTTGATACCCTCTTCCGTGAATTCGATATTGACGCCTTCGGTCGCCATCAGCGCTTTATACTGCACGGTGATGGACGCGTTCGGCTCGGTCAAAATACGCTCGAAGTCGTGGGTGGTCAGCGCTTTCAGCTCAACGCGAATCGGCAGACGGCCCTGCAGTTCCGGGATTAAGTCAGACGGGCTGGCGACCTGGAACGCGCCGGAGGCGATAAACAGAATGTGATCGGTTTTCACCATGCCGTGCTTGGTGGAGACGGTGCAGCCTTCAACCAGCGGCAGCAGGTCGCGCTGTACGCCTTCACGGGATACGTCAGGGCCGGAGGAGTTGCCGCCGCGCTTACAGATTTTGTCGATTTCGTCGATAAACACGATACCGTGCTGCTCAACGGCGTCGATGGCATCCTGCTTCAGCTCTTCCGGGTTGACCAGCTTCGCCGCCTCTTCTTCAATCAGCAGCTTCATCGCGTCTTTAATTTTCAGCTTACGCGGTTTTTGCTTCTGGCCGCCCAGATTCTGGAACATGGACTGCAGCTGGCTGGTCATCTCTTCCATGCCCGGAGGGGACATGATTTCAACGCCCATCGGCGCAGCCGCGAGATCGATCTCAATCTCTTTATCATCGAGCTGACCTTCGCGCAGTTTTTTACGGAAAGACTGGCGCGCGGCGGAGGGTTCCTGAGGCTGTTCAGCCTGGCCCCAGTTGTTTTTCGCCGGCGGGATCAGCACGTCAAGGATGCGCTCTTCCGCCAGCTCTTCCGCACGATAGCGGTTTTTGTCGATGGACTGCATGCGCACCATTTTGATCGCCGCATCGGTCAGATCGCGGATGATGGAGTCCACTTCCTTACCAACATAGCCGACTTCAGTGAATTTCGTCGCTTCGACCTTGATGAACGGCGCATTGGCGAGCTTTGCCAGACGGCGGGCGATTTCCGTTTTACCGACGCCGGTCGGGCCGATCATCAGAATGTTTTTTGGCGTGACTTCGTGACGCAGCTCTTCGTTGAGCTGCATACGACGCCAGCGGTTACGCAGAGCGATGGCGACGGAGCGCTTGGCTGCGTCCTGGCCGATAATGTGTTTGTCCAGTTCGCTGACAATTTCGCGTGGGGTCATTTCAGACATGGGAGATCCTTACGCTTTGGAGGTCAATTCTTCGATGGTATGGAAGTGGTTGGTATAAATGCAGATATCACCTGCAATACTCAACGCTTTCTCTGCGATATCGCGTGCGCCCATATCGGTATTTTCCAGCAGGGCGCGAGCCGCGGCTTGGGCGTAGGGACCGCCGGAGCCGATAGCAATCAAATCGTTTTCTGGCTGCACCACGTCGCCGTTACCGGTGATGATGAGCGAGGCGTTTTCGTCAGCCACCGCTAGCAGCGCTTCGAGCTTGCGCAGCATCCGGTCGGTACGCCAGTCTTTCGCCAGCTCAACGGCGGCCTTTACCAGGTGGCCCTGATGCATTTCCAGCTTACGTTCAAACAGTTCGAACAGCGTGAAGGCGTCAGCGGTGCCGCCCGCAAAGCCGGCAATCACTTTGTCGTTATACAGGCGGCGCACTTTTTTCACGTTGCCTTTCATTACGGTGTTGCCCAGCGTGGCCTGGCCATCACCGGCAATAACGACATGGCCGTTACGGCGAACACTTACAATTGTAGTCACGAGCAGACCCCTTGGTTGCAAAAGCGGAATAGGGGCCCCGCGGTTTACGCGGGGCAGAATGCAATTATAGATGGGGGGGATTTTGAGGGTTTCAACCCCTGGCGGCGAGACGAATGCAGTTTGCGTGTCCGGCCATTTTCAGCCGTTCAATCATATTGCTGGCGTTTTCTTTGCCTTTCAGCGGCCCAATCACCACGCGATTCCAGCCGTTATTGGTGGTGATGTGCGAGGCGAAGCCTTCAAACGCCAGCTGCGCGCGCACGGTTTCCGCCTGCTCAGCGCCTTTAAAGGAGCCGCACTGGATCATCCAGCTGCGATCGTCTTTTTTCTCCGTCGCGGCGGTTTTCGGCGCTTCTTCTACGCGGGTTACCGGCGCGGCGGCCTGGGCTTTAGGCTGCGCGGTACTGGTATGCGCTGGCGTTTGCAGCAGGTCCTGGTACGGCTGCTGATTAGACGCCGTCTGCCTCGGCTGCTGTTGTACCGGCTTCGGCTGCTCGACGACCCGCGGCTGGGTTCGCGGTTGCTGTACCTGCGTCTGCTGCTGGGCCTGCGCGAGCTGCTGTTGCTGTACCTGCTGCTGAGCTAAACGCTGACGCTGCAAGGTTTGCTGGCGCTGCGCCGGGGTTTGTTCATTCCACGGCACTTCGGTCAGCTGCGTGGGCTGCTGACGCATATCGGCCTGCATCTGCGCCAGCAGCTGGCGCTGCTCGTCCGTCAGCTGCTCCGGCTTCATGACTTCGCCGCCCGCCGTGGGTTCCGTAGGCGCGCGTACCCCGGGCTGACGGCTTTCCAGCTCTTTAATATAGCGCCAACGCTCTTCCGGCTTCGGCGGCAGGCCGTTGCCCGCGGCCTGGCGGTTCTGCAGCGCTTCAGCTTCTTCTTTCTTATGGTGAGTGATGAAGTACAGTCCACCGATAAAGGCCACCAGCACTGCCGCGGCGATGGCCACCATAGTCGGTGAAACCGCCGAAAGGCCGCCTTGTTTGTTCCTTGAGCTTCGCGTATTGCTCTTTTTGCGCCGCGAAGAAGCCGGTTGGCTGCGGCGTACATAATCTCGTTGTGCCACTATCGTTTCGCTGTCTTATTCGTTTTTCAGCCCGCCATGTTACTTAAGCGGCGGGGCTTTGACCAGAAGAGCAGGCCCGAAAGCCTGGTGGTTATGTTCGGATTTTGCGCGTACTGCCGCGAACGATAAGCTCGCAGTCAAGTAATCGTGAACCGCTGCTGACGTTATGACCGTGCAGTTGGTCCAGCAAAAGCAGCATCGCTTCGCGGCCAATATCAAAACGTGGTTGCGCGACGGTCGTCAATGGCGGATCGCAAAATTCAGACAAAGAGATGTTATCAAAACCAATAATAGACAGATCTTCAGGAACTTTCAGGCCGCGACGCTTCGCCAGCGATAATGCGCCCAGCGCCATAATATCGCTATGGCAGAAAATAGCCGTCGGCGGTACCGGCAGCGCCAGCAGCTGTTCCAGCGCGCTGGCGCCGGCTTCATAGGTAAAGTTGCCGCGGGCGATATAGTGCGGATCGACGGTTATCCCGCTGCGACGCAGCGCTTGGACATAGCCCTGCAGGCGGTAATGGCACAGCGGCATCTCTTCCGGGCCGGCGATACAGCCGATACGGCGGTGCCCCAACTCGTGCAGATAGTTCACGGCGTTAAACGCGGCGGTGAGGTTATCGATATGGACCGTCGGCAGCTCCAGCTCGGGAGCGAATTCATTGGCCATCACCATCGGCGGCAGATTGCGCTGCTCTTCCACGCCCGCATCGAAGGGTAATCGGGAGCCCAGCAGCAGCATGCCATCGATCTGCTTGGTAATGATCAGGTCGATAAAGGTCTTTTCCTGACGGTTCTGGTGGGCGCAATCGCCGATCAGCACCAGGTACTCTTGCTCCGCGGCGGTGACTTCAATACCGCGAATGATCTCGCTGAAGAAGGGGTCGCAGATATCCGGCACAATCACCAGGATGGTGCGCGACTCGTTGCGCTTCATATTGCGCCCGAGCGATTGCGGTAAATAGCCGACTTCAAGCGCGGCCTGCTCAACCCGGTTACGGGTGCTCTGCGAAACCTTATCGGGGTTCATTAACGCTCGGGATACGGTTGCCGTGGAAACGTTTGCCTTTTGGGCAACGTCTTTCATAGTGGCGGCAACGACCTGTTTTTTGGGCTTCACCTGATTTCTCCTCGCTGACTGGCGCAGACACATCCCTGGCGTTCTGACATCAGCAACATTTTTAACAGATAGTACATCCAGAGAGTTACAGAATTTTCATGAAAAACGTGATGACGGTTGAATTTTTCGATCCGCCTCGCAAGAGAAGCCTTAACCTTCAATAGGATCGACGTCCAGAACCCATTTCACTTTTCGCGCTTCCGGCAGCGTGTTAATCAACGCCAGCGTTCCGCTGACGATATGCTGCAGCTGAACGCGCGACGGATGCTGGAGGAGAATTTGCCAGCGCCAGCGGCCGCCGCGCTTTGGCGCCAGCGCCGGAACCGGCCCGAGCACCCACAGTTTCTTATCGGCCAGCGGGCTGGCCTGCAGCAGATTGCGCAGCTGCTGTAAAAAAAGCGGCGCCTGCTGGTTGTTATGATCTTCGGCGCGAATCAGCACGTGGCTGGTCCACGGCGGCAGCTGCATGCTCTGCCGTTCCGCCAGCGCCTCCCCGGCAAACGCGTCGTATCCTTTATAAAGCAGCGTTTGCAGTAACGGGTGCTCCGGGTGGTGGGTCTGCAGGATCACCTCGCCTTGTTTGCCCGCCCGGCCTGCGCGGCCTGAAACCTGGGTGTAGAGCTGAGCGAAGCGTTCCGCCGAGCGGAAATCGGCGGAAAACAGCGCGCCATCGACGTCCAGCAGGGAAACCAGGGTGACATCCGGGAAGTGGTGCCCCTTCGCCAGCATTTGGGTGCCGATAAGAATGCGCGCGCCGCCGCGGTTGACGTCGGCAAGATATTGTTCAAGCGCGCCTTTGCGGCTGGTGGTATCGCGGTCAATTCGGGAAATCGGGATATCGGGAAACAGCGGTCCCAGGGCCTGCTCAAGCTGTTCGGTCCCCAAACCGACCGGTACCAGATGCGTCGAACCGCAGGAGGGGCACTGGCGCGGAATCGGGCGCTGGCTGTCGCAGTGGTGGCAGCGCAGATGATGCTGGGCCTGGTGCAGCGTGTAGTAGCTGTCGCAGCGCGGACACTCCGCTATCCAGCCGCAGTCGTGACACAGCAGCGCCGGCGCGAAGCCGCGACGGTTCAAAAACAGAATCACTTGGTTATCGGCCTGCAGATGCTGGCGCATACGGCCAATCAGCGCCGGAGACAATCCGGCCTGCAGCTGCTGGCCTTTTAAATCCAGGACGTGCTGCTGAGCCGGACGCGCGTTGCCCGCTCGTTTGGTCAGCTTCAGCTGGCGATACTTGCCCTGGCGGACGTTATAGAGCGTCTCCAGCGCCGGGGTCGCCGAGCCGAGGATAATCGGGATTTGCTCGCTATGGGCGCGCCAGACCGCCAGATCGCGAGCGTGATAGCGCCAGCCCTCCTGCTGTTTGTAAGAGCTGTCGTGCTCTTCGTCGATAACGATCACACCGAGGTCTTTAAACGGGGTAAACAGCGACGAGCGGGTACCGATCACAATCGCCGCTTCGCCATTTTTGGCTTTTAGCCACGCGGAGAGGCGTTCGCTGTCGTTCAGCCCGGAGTGCAGCACTTCCACCGGGGCGTTAAAACGGTGGCGGAAACGCGCGATAGTCTGCGGCGTCAGGCCGATTTCCGGCACCATCACCAGCGCCTGGCGACCCTGTGCCAGCACGTTTTCAAGGACGCTTAGATACACTTCCGTTTTGCCCGAGCCGGTGATCCCGGCCAGCAGCCAGGCGGAAAAGCTGTCCGAGGCGCTGTGGATCGCGCCCACGGCGGTGGCCTGTTCGGTGTTAAGACGCAGGCGCTCGCCGGGTACCGAGAAGCCTGCGCGCCAGTCGGTGATGGCCGGCGCTTCGCTGGCCAGTTCCGCCAGGCCTTTACCCCTCAGCGCCTGCAGGGCGGCGTCGTTAAATTCCAGTTCGGCGACCTGATGGCGCCAGATCTTCCCCTGACGCAGCGCCGCCAGCGCCTGCTGCTGTTTCGGTGAGCGCTTAAGGCTATTGATATCAACCGCTTGCCCCTGTTCGGTGGCAAACCAGTACCACATTGGCGCCGCGCTGGCGGGTTTCCCCTGGCGCAGCATGATCGGTAGCGCGTGAAACAGCACATCGCCGATGGGATGATGGTAGTAGTCCGCCGCCCACAGCAGCAGCCGCCAGACCGAAGAGGAGAAGACCGGCTCGGCGTCGAGGACTTCAGCCACCGGCTTGAGTTCGTCGAGCGGCAGTTCGCTGCGCTCACTGACCGCCGTTACGATACCTATCCGCTCCTGTTTGCCGAACGGGACGCGCACGCGACAGCCCGCTTTGACCGGCATGCCGTCAGGCAGCAAATAGTCAAAAGTGCGGGGCAGCGGAACGGGCAGGGCAACGTGAGCGACGGGCATTTAATCTTCCTGACTTGAAATCTGGCGGCTTAGTATACACATTGTGATAAGGGCTCGCGGATCAGTTTGCATATGCTGGTCAAATTCTGTATGATTCGCCGCCTTTGATGCGCTTTGTGCGGCATCAAAATCTATTACCCGGCAATTTCGCTTTGCGCAATCGCACCGGGAAATTATTAACATCGCGTGGTGTCTGGCGTTAGGGCTGGAAGAGCGACGCGGCCTTAACTGAGGTTCTCCCATGAAAAAAGATATTCATCCGAAATACGAAGAAGTTACTGCTTCCTGCTCTTGCGGTAACGTCATGAAAATCCGTTCTACCGTAGGTCACGACCTGAACCTCGACGTGTGCGGTAAATGCCACCCGTTCTACACTGGCAAACAGCGTGATGTTGCTACCGGTGGTCGTGTTGACCGCTTCAACAAGCGCTTCAGCGTACCGGGTACCAGCAAGTAATTTGCTGAAGAAGCCGCCTCAGGGCGGCTTTTTTGTCTCTCGCGCGCAACCGCGCAAAAAAAGCAGAAGATTTCTTCTGCTTTTTTTTATGGTTTTAGTATTCCCACGTATCCGGGTCGATGCCCAGCTCGCGCATAATCTCTTTCGCCGCTTCCGGGATTTCATCGCTGCGCTCTTTACGCAGGTCTTCATCGTTAGGCAACGGTTGACCGGTAAAGGCATGCAGGAACGCTTCGCACAGCAGTTCGCTGTTGGTCGCGTGACGCAGGTTATTCACCTGACGACGCGTGCGTTCATCGGTGAGGATTTTTAACACCTTCAGAGGAATGGAAACCGTAATTTTCTTTACTTGCTCACTCTTCTTACCGTGCTCAGCGTATGGGCTGATATATTCGCCGCTCCATTCAGCCATGAGTTACCTTTAATCCTCTATTCATTAGTTAAGGGCCTGAACGCGAGTCCTGGCCATAATTACGCGTAGTTTACCGTAGAGGGGCGCGTCTGACACCAAACAAGCCGCTACGGATGTGCGCTAATGCATATAATTTTAACGGCTATTTCCAGTTTGCTCAATCTATACGCAAAGAAGTTTAGATGTCCAGATGTATTGACGTCTATTATAACAATGATTACTCTGGTGCCTGACTTTTCACCGACTCAGCCCAGGAACTCCCCAACATGACGCGTAAACAGGCCACCATCGCAGTGCGTAGCGGTTTAAATGACGACGAGCAGTACGGTTGCGTTGTCCCGCCCATTCATCTCTCCAGCACCTATAACTTCACCGGATTTAACGAACCTCGCGCCCACGACTATTCTCGTCGCGGTAACCCGACCCGTGATGTGGTGCAGCGCGCGCTGGCGGAGCTGGAGGGCGGCGCGGGGGCGGTTCTGACCAACACCGGCATGTCGGCCATTTTGCTGGTCACCACCGTATTCCTGAAGCCGGGCGATCTGCTGGTGGCGCCGCACGACTGCTACGGCGGCAGCTACCGCCTGTTTGATAGCCTGGCGAAGCGCGGCTGCTATCGCGTGCTGTTTGTCGATCAAAACGACGAACAGGCGCTGAGCGCCGCGCTGGCGGAAAAACCGAAGCTGGTTCTGGTCGAAAGCCCAAGTAATCCATTGCTGAGAGTTGTGGATATTGCGAAAATCTGCGGTCTGGCGCGTGAGGCCGGAGCGGTCAGCGTGGTGGATAACACCTTCCTGAGCCCGGCTTTGCAGAATCCGCTGGCGCTGGGGGCCGATCTGGTGTTGCATTCATGCACCAAATATCTGAACGGCCACTCTGATGTGGTGGCCGGGGTGGTTATCGCCAAAGATCCGGCGACCGTCACCGAACTGGCATGGTGGGCGAATAATATCGGCGTCACCGGCGGAGCGTTTGATAGCTATCTGCTGCTGCGCGGCTTACGTACACTCTCTCCGCGTATGGAAGTGGCTCAGCGCAACGCGCTGGCGATTGTCGACTATCTGAAAACCCAGCCGCTGGTGAAAAAACTGTACCATCCGTCCCTGCCGGAAAACCAGGGGCATGAGATTGCGGCGCGTCAGCAAAAAGGTTTTGGGGCGATGTTAAGCTTCGAGCTGGATGGCGATGAGCAGACGCTGCGTCGTTTCCTGAGCGGGCTATCGCTGTTTACGCTGGCGGAATCGCTGGGCGGCGTGGAAAGTCTGATTTCCCACGCCGCGACGATGACCCATGCGGGCATGGCGCCTGAAGCGCGTGCGGCCGCCGGGATCTCAGAAACGCTTCTGCGGATTTCGACCGGTATTGAAGATGGTGAAGATTTAATTGCCGACCTGGAAAATGGCTTCCGGGCAGCAAACGAGGAATAAACATGAGTGTGATTGCGCAGGCAGGGGCGAAGGGTCGTCAGCTGCACAAATTTGGTGGGAGTAGTTTAGCGGATGCGAAATGTTACCTGCGCGTCGCGGGTATCATGACGGAGTATTCGCAGGCGGGCGATATGATGGTCGTCTCTGCCGCCGGCAGTACCACCAACCAGTTGATCAGCTGGCTGAAGCTCAGCCAGACCGATCGCCTCTCTGCGCATCAGGTGCAACAATCGCTCCGTCGTTATCAGATGGATCTCATTTCTGGACTGCTGTCGCCAGACGCTGCCGATACGCTGATCGCCACGTTTATTCAGGATCTTGAGCGTCTTGCCGGGCTACTGGATGGCGGCGTCACTGACGCGGTATATGCCGAAGTCGTCGGTCACGGCGAAGTCTGGTCGGCCCGCCTGATGGCGGCGGTGCTGAACCATCTCGGCGTAGAGGCCGCCTGGCTGGATGCGCGTAGCTTCTTACGCGCCGAGCGCTCCCCGCAGCCGCAGGTGGATGAAGGCCTCTCCTATCCGCTTTTGCAGCAGCTGATGGCGCAGCACCCGAACAAACGCCTGGTGGTGACCGGCTTTATCTCGCGTAACAACGCCGGGGAAACCGTTCTGCTGGGGCGTAATGGTTCTGATTATTCCGCCACCCAAATCGGCGCGCTGGCCGGGGCGTCTCGCGTCACTATCTGGAGCGACGTAGCCGGGGTTTACAGCGCGGATCCGCGGAAAGTGAAAGACGCCTGCCTGCTGCCGCTGCTGCGCCTGGATGAAGCCAGCGAGCTGGCCCGCCTGGCGGCGCCGGTGCTGCATGCCCGTACGCTGCAGCCGGTCTCCGGCAGCGATATCGATTTACAATTACGCTGTAGCTACACCCCGGATCAGGGCTCTACGCGCATCGAACGCGTGCTGGCTTCCGGTACCGGGGCGCGCATCGTCACCAGCCATGACGATGTTTGCCTGATTGAGTTCCAGGTGCCCGGCGGTCAGGATTTCAAACTGGCGCATAAAGAGCTGGACGCCATTTTAAAACGCGCCCAGCTGCGGCCGCTGGCGGTTGGCGTACACGCCGACCGTAAGCTGCTGCAGTTCTGCTACACCTCTGAAGTGGCCGACAGCGCGCTGAAGCTGCTGGACGAAGCGGGGCTGCCGGGCGAGCTGCGTCTGCGTCAGAAGCTGGCGCTGGTGGCGATGGTTGGCGCTGGCGTGACCCGTAATCCGCTGCACTGCCACCGTTTCTGGCAGCAGCTGAAAGGCCAGCCGGTAGAGTTTACCTGGCAATCAGAAGAGGGCATCAGCCTGGTCGCGGTGCTGCGCGCCGGGCCGACGGAAAGCCTTATTCAGGGGCTGCATCAGTCGTTGTTCCGCGCGGAAAAACGCATTGGCCTGGTGCTGTTTGGCAAAGGCAATATCGGCTCCCGCTGGCTGGAGTTGTTCGCTCGCGAGCAGACGACGCTCTCCGCTCGTACCGGTTTTGAATTTATTCTTGCCGGGGTCGTGGATAGCCGCCGCAGCCTGCTCAATTATGAAGGCCTCGACGCCAGTCGTGCGCTGGCGTTCTTTAATGATGAAGCGATTGAACAGGATGAAGAGTCGCTGTTCCTGTGGATGCGCGCGCATCCGTACGATGATCTTGTGGTGCTGGACGTGACCGCCAGCGCGCAGCTGGCCGACCAGTACCTGGATTTCGCCAGCCACGGCTTCCACGTTATCAGCGCGAATAAGCTGGCTGGCGCCAGTAGCAGCAGTAAGTATCGCCAGATCCACGACGCGTTCGAGAAGACCGGGCGCCACTGGCTGTACAACGCCACCGTCGGCGCCGGTTTACCGGTCAACCACACGGTGCGCGATTTGATTGATAGCGGCGATACCATTCTGGCGCTGAGCGGTATTTTCTCCGGCACCCTCTCATGGCTGTTCCTGCAGTTTGACGGTACCGTGCCGTTTACTGACCTGGTCGATCAGGCCTGGCAACAAGGACTGACGGAGCCGGACCCGCGCGTCGATCTCTCCGGGAAAGACGTTATGCGTAAGCTGGTGATTCTGGCACGTGAGGCGGGTTACGACATCGAACCGGATCAGGTGCGCGTGGAGTCCCTGGTGCCGGCCCACTGCGAAGAGGGCTCTGTTGATCACTTCTTCGAGAACGGTGAAGCGCTGAACGACCAGATGCTGCAGCGTCTGGAAGCGGCGCGCGAGATGGGCCTGGTGCTGCGCTACGTCGCGCGTTTTGACGCCAATGGTAAAGCCCGCGTCGGCGTGGAAGCGGTGCGCGAAGAGCACCCGCTGGCGGCGCTGCTGCCGTGTGATAACGTCTTTGCCATTGAGAGCCGCTGGTATCGCGATAATCCGCTGGTGATCCGCGGTCCGGGCGCCGGTCGCGATGTGACCGCCGGGGCGATTCAGTCGGATATCAACCGCCTGGCGCAGCTGCTGTAGCCATAAATACAAGACCAGGCGACGCCTGGTCTTTCCGCTCTAGTGCGCCGCGAAAACGTCTTTGGCGGCAAACAGACCGTTCAGAGCCGCCGGGAATCCGGCATAGACCGCCATCTGCATGATAACTTCCGTAATCTCTTCCTGCGTCAGCCCGACATTTAACCCGGCGGCAATATGCACTTTTAGCTGCGGCGCGGCGTTGCCGAGCGCCGTGAGCGCGGCGATGGTGGCTATTTCACGACTGCGTAAATCGAGTCCCGGCCTGGCGTAAATATCGCCGAAGGGGAACTCAATCAGATAGCGGGCGAAATCGGGGGCGATATCCTTCAGGCTGTTGACGACGGCATCGCCGCCTTTGCCGTCCACGCGCTGTAGCATTTCTTGTCCGGTGGTATAACGTTCGCTGCTCATAGCCTATTCCTCGGTGTGATTATGCGTTACGAGGAAGGTTAGGGAAGTTTAGCGGACTTGAGTAATACCCTTTTCGTGATACCTTTTAAGCATGACAAATTCACGCTTACATACCCTCGATATTCGCCTGCTGCGCTACTTTGCCGTGGTGGCGGAGGAGAATAACATCAGCCGGGCCGCAGAGCGGCTCTTTATCTCGCAGCCGCCGCTGAGCCGCCATATTCGTCATCTGGAAACGCAGCTAGGGGTGACGCTGTTTTTACGCCATACCAAAGGCCTGATCCTTACCGACGAGGGAAGACGGGTGCTGGACATCGTTCGGCCGCTGCTGGCGCTTCAGGAGCACACCCTGGCGGCGCTGAGCCAGCTCTCGGCGCCTGCGCAGCAGCTTCTGCGACTGGGGCTGACGACGGCCTTTGAACAGGGCGTTTTCGCCGCCGCGGAATCCGCTCTGGGGGAACAGACCGGCGCTTTGCATATCACTCGTCAGTCATCACCGGCGCTGGCCCGGCTGGTGCGAAAGGGCAAGCTGGATGCGGCGCTGGTGGCGCTGCCGCTGAATACCGAGGGGCTTCACCTGCATCCTTTGTCTTACCAGGAGCCGCTCATCGCTGCGTTACCCGCATCCTGGCCGGAGGCCGCCACGGCGGACCTGGCGTTAAGCGCGCTCAATCATCGGCCGCTGTTCTGGTTTAGACGCGAGCGTAATCCCGATTTTTTTGACTATACGCGACGTATTTTTGATCGGGCAGGCTATTCGCCCGCTTACGTGGAGGAGCCCGCCGAGCATGATGTTCTGCTGGCGCGCATTGCGCGCGGAGAAGGCATGATCCTCCTGCCGGCATCATTTTCCGCTATCCAGCGTCAGGGGGTGGTTTTTTGTTCTCTGCGTGATGCCAGCCAGCAGCTTCCGCTTAGGCTGGGCGTGGTCACAATGCCCGCAAATGAGGGGTTACGGGAAAGGGTGATAGCAGTCCTTGAAAAATCATTACCTTAGCGAATGCGACTTGAATTAATTTCATCTTGTCTGAATATTCCTCACTGTTTACGCTGATTTTTCTATTGACGCCGGTGCTCTTTTCCGTCATTTTTACATCTGGACGTCTAAACGTATAGAAGTTCGCGACACAACAAACAATAAAATGCGATTGATGAGGTAAGGTATGAGCTTTTTTCACGCCAATCAGCGGGAAGCCCTGAATCAGAGCCTGGCGGAAGTACAGGGCCAGATTAACGTCTCTTTTGAATTCTTTCCGCCGCGCACCAGTGAAATGGAGCAAACCCTCTGGAAATCCATCGATCGCCTGAGCAGCCTGAAGCCGAAGTTTGTCTCCGTGACCTACGGCGCCAACTCCGGTGAACGTGATCGCACCCATAGCATTATCAAAGGCATTAAAGATCGTACTGGTCTGGAAGCCGCGCCGCATCTGACCTGTATCGATGCCAGCCGTGATGAGCTGCGTACCATTGCCAAAGATTACTGGGATAGCGGGATTCGCCATATCGTTGCGCTGCGTGGCGACCTGCCGCCGGGGAGCGGTAAGCCGGATATGTATGCGGTCGACCTGGTCACGCTGCTGAAAGAGGTTGGGGACTTTGATATTTCCGTCGCGGCTTATCCGGAAGTCCATCCTGAAGCTAAAAGCGCGCAGGCTGACCTGCTTAATCTGAAGCGCAAGGTCGACGCCGGCGCCAATCGCGCGATTACCCAGTTTTTCTTTGATGTGGAAAGCTACCTGCGTTTCCGCGACCGCTGCGTCTCCGCAGGTATCGACGTCGAAATTATTCCGGGCATTCTGCCGGTCTCTAATTTTAAGCAGGCGAAAAAATTCGCCGATATGACCAACGTGCGTATCCCGACGTGGATGGCGAAAATGTTTGAAGGTCTGGACAATGACGCCGAAACCCGCCAGTTGGTAGGGGCGAATATCGCCATGGATATGGTGAAGATTCTAAGCCGCGAAGGGGTGAAGGATTTCCACTTCTATACCCTGAACCGCGCGGAAATGAGCTACGCGATTTGCCACACGCTGGGCGTGCGCCCGGCGTAAGCAGGCTTCCTTCTATTCTCTCTTTTCTTTGCGGCGTCGAAGCATATTATTCGGCGCCGCGTGTTCTGGTTATTCCTTAAAAGCATCCTGCTGAAACACTTGTACGATCGATAAAACCAGGCGCCTGAGCAATCAGAGGTGTCTATCAGCCAGCAGCAGCGGTACGTTTTGCGTCTTCATCAGAGAAAGGGTATCAGGGGGCAGGCCGGTCTGGCTGATAACGAGGTCAAAGTCGGCCAGACGACCATGGCCCGCAAGGAACGTTTGACCAAATTTACTTCTGTCCGCCAGCAGGATTTTTTGCCGCCCGGCGCGCATCAGCGCTTGCTTGACGTGGGCGTCGGTCATTTTGGGTACCGTTAACTCACCGAGTTCGTTGACGCCTTGAGTACTGAGGAAAACCTTGTCGGCGTGGATATGACGAAAGAAGTCGGCGGTGCTGAAAGAGATCAACCCCTGGCTGTCATCTTCATATTCGCCAGGCGCCACGATCAATTTTATATTTTTTCTTCCTTTCAGTAGATTAACTACCGGAACGGAGTTGGTTATCACCATGATTTTTTTATCGAAAATAAACTGGGCGAGCGCCAGTGGCGTGGTGCCACAGTCGATAATGATCGTGTCGCCGTCCTCAACCTGCCCGGCGGCTTTCTGGCCAATCAGGTGCTTATCATCGACCATTTGTATCGATTTTAGCTGAAAGCTGGGCTCGACGCTGGCGCCGCTGGTTAAATAGGCTCCGCCGTAGGTTGTTTTTACAATGCCTTGTTTTTCAAAGAAAGAGAGGTCGCGACGGATGGTCATTTTGGTGACGCCGAACTTGTCGGCGAGTTCATTAACGACGACTTTTTTGTCCTGTTGCAGAATGGCGTAAATGCTCATTCTTCGATCTGATGACTGCATATCTACGATTCACCCAAAGGAAAATCGCACTATAAAACACATCGTTTTGGCTGGCAATGGGGCGTGAAAGGAACATAAAAGAACACGTCCGTCAAAAGACGGACGTGTCTGGAGGGGTTATTCCCACTCTTGCAGGAAGCGCTGGCCGTACTGGTCGGCCACCAGAAGCGCCGCATAGACCTGATCCGGCGTCGCGCCGCCGGGCATATTGTGGATGGTTTCACCTTCCGCGCAGGCGGCTTCCGCCACGGTACGCATTTTGCCCGGGATATCGGCTTTAATATCCAGCTGCGCCAGGGTGATCGGTAGCCCGACGCTATGGCACAGCGCTGCCACCGTTTCAATCTCTTCCACCGGCGCGTTTTCCAGAACCAGCTGCGTGAGCGTGCCGAAGGCGACTTTTTCACCATGGTAGTAATGATGGGCATCCGGAATCGCGGTCAGGCCGTTGTGGATAGCGTGCGCAGCCGCCAGGCCGCCGCTTTCAAACCCGACGCCGCTCAGGTAGGTGTTGGCTTCAATCACCCGTTCCAGCGCCGGCGTCACAACGTGCTGCTCTGCCGCCAGCATCGCTTTTTCACCCTCTTCAATCAGCGTGTTGTAGCACAGTTCAGCCAGCGCCAGCGCCGCCTGGGTGCATTTACCGCCCGCCATGGTGGTCGCGCCGCTGCGGGAGCAGGCACGCGCTTCAAACCAGGTCGCCAGCGCATCGCCGATACCGGCTGCCAGCAGGCGTGCCGGGGCCCCAGCAACGATTTGCGTGTCAACAATCACCATGTTCGGGTTGCGCGGCAGCATCAGATAGCTATCAAACTCACCATCATCGGAATAGATGACCGAGAGTGCGCTGCACGGCGCATCGGTAGAGGCAATCGTCGGCGCAATAACCACCGGAAGATTCATAAAATGTGCTAATGCTTTTGCGGTATCCAGCGTCTTGCCGCCGCCGATACCGAGCACGGCTGTGCATTGGGCAGAATCGGCGATACCACGCAAGCGATTGATTTCATTGTGTGAGCATTCACCGCCAAATGGAGCGATTTCGCCGACCAGCCCAGCATCCGCCAGGCTTTTACGCAGTTTTTCTTCGGCAAAACCGAGGACAAATTTATCGCCAACGATGAGCCAGCGTTCAGCCAGCGGTTTGAGGTAGCCGCCAAGGCGAGTCATTGCGTCCGCGCCCTGAATATACTTACCGGGTGATTGAATAATGCGATCCATTTCTATTCCTCCTGGATGACCGTGATGCCACCCCCCTGGGCGGCTCGCCGATCGGGTTACAGGTTCAGAGTTCCAAAGGCGTTATTCCAGTCCTGCTCAAACTTCTCAATGGCTGACTCTACCGCAGGGGTACCGAGCATTTGTTGCGCTACGTCTAACGGAAGGGTAATAGCTTCGCAACCGGCTAACAGGCAGTCCAGAGCCTGACGAGGCGTCTTAAAGCTGGCGGCCAGCACTTTGCTTTCCGGCGCATGCAGTTCCAGCAGGGATTGCAGTTCCTGGACCATACGGATGCCGTCACCGCCCTGGGCGTCGACGCGGTTCACGTAAGGCGCAACGTATTTTGCCCCAGCGAGCGCGGCCAGCAGACCCTGAGAGGCGCTGTAGACCGCTGTGCCAAGCGTAGGGATGCCTTCTTTTTTCAACAACTTGATAGCGGCAAGGCCTTCAGCAGTCACCGGAATTTTTACTACAATACCGGGGACGGCGTTGCTCAGGCGTTTGGCTTCTTCCACCATGCCCTGCGCGTCGCGGCTCATGGTCTGGGCGAACAAAATACCTTCCGGGCCGACGGCTTTTTGCAGGCGCGGCAGAACATCCCAAACCGGCGTTTTACCGGCAGCGATAATGCTGGGGTTGGTGGTGACTCCAGCCAGCGGATAGATACGTGCCAGGCGTTCAACTTCTGCTACGTTTGCGGTGTCCAGATAGAGTTCCATGATGCTTTCCTCAGTGCTTAATTCGGTAGTGTCGTTGAGGTAAGAATACGGCTTTCACTCGAAGGGTCGCCAGATGACAAATTTGCCAAAAACTGGATAAATGTACGCATTATGAGTAAGGATGATTTAGATCACGTTTATCCCGTCATCCGGATTAAGGCCGGAATAAAAGCGCGCACAAAAGTCAGGTTTAACACACAAAAGTCTAGTTTTTTGCCGGGGCTGTTTTTTCCGTCAGCTGGCTGTGATATTGACGGCGATACTCCGACGGCGAGCGTTCGGTGTTTTTGCGAAACAGGCGACAGAAGTAGTTGCTGTCGGCGAAACCGCAGGCGTGGGCGATATCTTTCACTTTCATATCGTGGCCTTTTAACAGCATTCTGGCCTGCTCCAGGCGGATGTGATTCAGATACTCGTTAAAGCCCATTGGCCCGCATTTCTGGAACAGGTGGGATAGATAGTTTGGCGAGAGATAAAACGCCTGCGCCACCGACTCCCGGGTTAACGGGTCGGCAAAGTGGGCGTCAATATGCTTACGAATCGCTTCAAAAAGCGCCTGGCTGCGCGATGAGGTTTGTACCTGGCTGCCCAGCAGATCGGCACAGTGGCTGAGCAGGCTGGTGACAATAAAGCGGGCCGTGTGCTGCTCCCGCGGCTGCATCTGCATTTCATTCAGCGCCTGCAGCAGAAAAGAGCCGACCCGGGGACCGCGGCGCGGAACCTGCTGTTTATCCAGCACGTTAAGCGCGCTGCCGTCCCAGTGGCGCAGGACGAATTCCAGCTGCTGTTTACCAAATAAGATAGTGAGCAGAGTGGAGGGCGCCAGCCATTGCGGGTCATTCCATCCGCCAGCGGGAATATACAGCACATCGTGCGGCATGAGCTGGGCGCGATCGGCTTTAATCGCCGGATCGTGAAGCTGACCCGTAAGCATGATTTCGAGGCGCGGAAAATCGACGCATAGCGCATTCTCAGAAGCCGGCCTGGTCTCGGTGGAAAAGCGAATCTTTCCCACGACCGCCGGGTCTTTAACAAAAGAATCAATGACCTGATTAATGTCGCTATCCATTCTCTCTCCGCGTAATGCGATCTTTTTTCATCATACCTAACAAACTGGCAGAGGGAAAAGCCGCGCGGTTTTTCTGCGAAGTGTATTGTAAGATTTGGTTGATATGTTATATCGTAACATATTATTGCAAACATAAACTCAGGAGAGAGTGATGACCAAAAAGATTTCCGCCCTAGCGTTTGGCATTGGCATGGTAATGGCGAGCAGCCAGGCCTTTGCCCACGGTCACCATAGTCATGGCCCGGCGCTGACCGAAGCGGAACAAAAGGCGAGTGAAGGCATTTTTGCTGACCATGACGTAAAGGACAGGGCGCTGAGCGACTGGGAGGGGATCTGGCAGTCGGTTAACCCCTATCTGCTGAACGGGGATTTAGATCCGGTTCTGGAGCAGAAGGCCAAAAAGGCCGGTAAAAGCGTGGCGGAATATCGGGAATATTATAAGAAGGGCTACGCTACCGATGTCGACCAGATTGGTATCGAGGATAACGTCATGGAGTTTCACGTCGGGAAAACCGTCAACGCCTGTAAGTACAGCTATTCCGGTTACAAAATTCTGACCTACGCATCCGGTAAAAAAGGCGTGCGCTACCTGTTCGAATGCCAGCAGGCGGATTCAAAAGCGCCGAAGTTTGTTCAGTTTAGCGATCACACCATCGCGCCACGCAAGTCCCAGCATTTCCACATCTTTATGGGCAATGAGTCCCAGGAAGCGCTGCTGAAAGAGATGGATAACTGGCCAACCTACTATCCTTATGCGCTGCATAAAGAGCAGATTGTCGACGAAATGCTGCACCACTAATAAAAAATAGCTCCGGTAAACGCGATGCTTACCGGAGCTACGGTTTTTAACCCGGCTCGCGCTACGCTTAGCCGGGCTACAGGTTTCTTAAGGCGAACTAGCCGGTATTACGCATACCTGCCGCAACGCCGGCGATGGTGACCATCAGCGCTTGTTCAACGCGCGGATCCGGTTTTTCGCCTTTCTCTTCTGCCAGACGCGAACGGTGCAGCAGCTCGGCCTGGAGCACGTTCAGCGGGTCGGTATAGATATTACGCAACTGAATAGACTCCGCGATCCACGGCAGGTCCGCCATCAGGTGGGAGTCGTTGGCGATGGCCAGCACCACGTTGATATCGGCGGACAGCAGTTTGCGCAGCTCTTCGCCGAGCTTCCACAGTTCTGGTTTCACCAGACGCTGATCGTAATATTCCGCCAGCCACAGGTCGGCTTTTGAGTAGACCATCTCCAGCATGCCGAGGCGGGTCGAGAAGAACGGCCAGTCGCGGCACATGCTTTCCAGCTCGCTCTGCTTGCCGCCTTCGACGACTTTTTGCAACGCGGCGCCGGCGCCCAGCCAGGCTGGCAGCATCAGGCGGTTCTGCGTCCACGCGAAGATCCACGGAATGGCGCGTAGCGACTCGACGCCGCCGGTCGGGCGACGTTTGGCCGGACGCGAGCCCAGCGGCAGTTTACCCAGCTCCTGCTCCGGCGTTGCGGAACGGAAATAAGGAACAAAATCTTTATTTTCACGCACGTAGCCGCGGTACATCTCGCAGGAGACGTCTGACAGCTCGGCCATGATGTCGCGCCATTGCGCTTTGGGCTCCGGCGGCGGCAGCAGGTTGGCTTCCAGAATCGCGCTGGTATAGAGCGACAGGCTGCTGATGGTGACTTCCGGCAGGCCGTATTTAAAGCGGATCATCTCGCCCTGTTCGGTGACGCGCAGGCCGCCTTTCAGGCTTCCCGGAGGCTGAGAGAGCAGGGCCGCGTGCGCCGGCGCGCCGCCGCGACCGATAGAACCGCCGCGACCGTGGAACAGGGTCAGCTCAATACCGGCTTTTTCACAGGTCTTAATTAAGGCGTCCTGCGCCTGGTACTGCGCCCAGGAAGCGGCCATAACCCCCGCATCTTTCGCCGAGTCGGAGTAGCCAATCATGACCATCTGTTTGCCCTGGATAAAGCCGCGATACCAGTCGATATTCAGCAACTGGGTCATGACGTCGTCGGCGTTATTCAGGTCGTCCAGGGTTTCGAACAGCGGAGCGACCGGCAGCGCGAAGCCGATACCGGCCTCTTTCAGCAGCAGATGCACAGCCAGGACGTCAGACGGCGTTTTGGCCATCGAAATCACGTAGGCCGCAATCGAGCCGCGCGGCGCTTCGGCGATCACTTTGCACGTCTCAAGCACTTCGCGAGTTTCTTCGCTTGGCTCCCACTGGCGCGGCAGCAGAGGGCGTTTGGAGTTCAGTTCGCGGATCAGGAAGGCCTGTTTATCGGCTTCTGACCAGCTTTCATAGTCGCCGATGCCGAGATAGCGGGTCATTTCGCCCAGCGCTTCGGTGTGGCGGGTACTTTCCTGACGGATATCGATACGCACCAGCGGTACGCCAAAGGCTTTTACGCGGCGCAGGGTGTCGAGCAGCTCGCCATTGGCGATAATGCCCATACCGCAGGCTTGTAGCGACTGGTAACAGGCGTAAAGCGGTTCCCACAGCTGCTCGTTTTGCGTGATAAGACCCGCTGGTTTCGGCAGTTTCTGCCCTTTCAGGCGCGCTTCCAGCCAGGCCTGCGTCTCCATCAGCTGCGTGCGCAGCTTTTTCATCAGGTAACGATAGGGTTCCTGCGCGCCTTCTGCGCCGGCCAGATCGCGCAGCTCATCGGTGCACTCGACCATCGATAGCTCGGAAATCAGCACCTGGACGTCTTTCAGGAACAGATCGGTTGCTTTCCAGCGGCTGAGCAGCAGGACGTGGCGGGTAATGTCGGCGGTCACGTTCGGGTTGCCGTCGCGGTCGCCGCCCATCCAGGAAGTAAAGCGAACCGGAACAAAGTCGACCGGCAGCCGATAGTTCAGGTTGTCTTCCAGCTGTTCATTCAGCTCGCGCAGGTAGTTTGGCACGCCTTCCCACAGGCTATTTTCAACAACCGCGAAGCCCCATTTCGCTTCATCCACCGGGGTCGGGCGATGTTTGCGGATTTCATCGGTGTGCCACGACTGGGCAATCAGCTGGCGCAGACGGCGCATGACCTGATGACGTTCATAGTCCGCAATGTCGTTGTTATCGAGCTGCTTCAGGCAGCTGTTGATTTCACCCATCTTATGGATCAGCGTACGACGCGTGATTTCGGTCGGGTGCGCGGTCAGCACCAGTTCCAGCGACAGGGATTCAACGGCTTGCTTAATAATGGTTTCGTTGAGGTCGGGTTGCTCTTTAAGCTTTCTCAGGGTGCGGGCAATCACTTCAGGATTACTGGCCGCTTCGCCTTTTGGCGAAATGCTGTGGTATTGCTCAGCGGTATTCGCCAGGTTCAGAAACTGGCTAAAGGCGCGCGCCACCGGCAGCAGCTCGTCGTTGGACAAGTTTTGCAACGTGGTGAGCAGTTCCTGGCGGTTGGCTTCATTGCCAGCGCGAGAAGATTTGGACAACTTACGGATAGTTTCGACACGATCAAGAATGTTTTCTCCTAGCGCATCCTTGATGGTGTCGCCCAGCACCTTACCGAGCATACTGACATTACTACGCAAAGCGGAATATTGTTCGTTCATGTTACCCCAGACACCCCATCTCATTTTATTTTGTTATATCCGGCGCTCGATAATTTGAGCAGTGGATAAGCAACCGTCTTTTATAAAGCCACGTAAAAACCCCCACGTCAATTGTTGCGAAATCGCTTCAGCAAACGAATAAATGGCGGCAATTTGCGAAATTTAACTCGGAGGTCGCTTGATAAGTGTTGCTTATGAAAATGTGATAATTGTCACCCTCTCGCGTCGATGAAATCGCCCGAGAGGATGCGTATTTAATGCCAGCAAAAATGGTGGACCACCTGAGTGATGAGCTCGCGGGTCGGCTTAATAAAGCGCGTTTCCAGGTACTCATCCGGCTGGTGGGCCTGGTTGATAGAGCCCGGGCCTAATACCAGCGTCGGACAGAGGGTCTGAATAAACGGCGCTTCGGTACAGTAGTTCACCACGTCGGTTTGCGCGCCGAGGAGTTTTTCTACGACCTCAACCAGTTTATGGTCCGGCGGACATTCGTAACCGGGGATCGGCGGATGCAGTTCAGAAACGGTCAGGCGGCCAGGCCAGCGCTCGCTCACCGGCGCCAGCGCCTCGTTCAGCAGCCCGTTGAGATCGTTGAGCGTCATTCCAGGCAGCGGACGAATATCCATATGCAGTTCGCAGCAGGCGCAAATGCGGTTGGAGGCATCGCCGCCGTGGATGGCGCCGAGATTCAGCGTCGGCCAGGGAACGGTAAAGGCGGCATAGTGATAACGCTCTTTTAAGTCGTCGCGCAGCTGCATGATGCGGCCAATGGCGTCGTGCATCAGTTCAATCGCGTTGACGCCGCGTGCCGGGTCGCTGGAGTGGCCCGACTGCCCCTGAATGCGAACCGCGTTGGACATGTGGCCTTTGTGCGCGCGTATCGGCTGCAGCGATGTGGGCTCGCCGATAATGGCGCAATCCGGTCGCAACTGGGTCGTCTCGGCGAAGTAGCGGGCGCCGGCCATGCTGGTCTCTTCATCGGCCGTCGCCAGAATATAGAGCGGCTTTTTCAACTGAGTGACGTCAACGTCGCGCAGGGCGTCAAGAATAAAAGCGAAGAAGCCTTTCATATCCGCGGTGCCGAGACCATACAGCTTATTGTCGTGCTCGGTCAGGGTAAAAGGGTCGCGGGTCCAGCGGCCATCATCAAACGGGACGGTATCGGTGTGCCCGGCAAGCAGCAGGCCGCCAGCGCCGTGGCCGCTGCTGGCCAGCAGGTTGAATTTATTGCGCGTGTCCGGGACTGGCTGAACTTCAACATTAAAGCCGATATCGCGGAACCAGCCAGCCAGTAAATTGATTAAAGACTCATTGCTTTGATCCAACGCCTCTTCGGTTGCGCTGATGGAGGGTGTGGCGATCAGCGCGCGGTAAATCTCGATAAAGGGCGGTAATTTGTTTTTCATTGTTGACACACCTCGGGTCGTGATAGTATCAATATTCATGCATTATTTGTGAATAAAAATACATTATCGTTGAGCGTAAGAAAACCCATCGAATGTAAGGATGATGCTCTTACGGCTCAACAGGGTGGGGAAGGCAACGGTCTTCCAGGGCAAATATACGTAAGCAAGAAGGTGAAGAGCCCCAATGTTGAACACGCTGATTGTGGGCGCCAGCGGTTATGCCGGCGCAGAGCTAGTGGCCTATGTAAATCGCCATCCTCATATGACCATAACCGCATTGACGGTCTCCGCGCAAAGCAATGATGCGGGAAAATTAGTTTCCGATTTGCATCCGCAGCTGAAAGGCATTGTCGATCTGCCGCTGCAGCCGATGTCCGATATCAGCGAGTTTAGCGCCGGAGTCGATGTCGTTTTTCTGGCTACCGCGCACGAGGTCAGCCATGACCTGGCGCCGCAGTTCCTCGCCGCTGGCTGCGTCGTGTTCGATCTCTCCGGGGCGTTTCGCGTGAATGACGGCGCCTTCTATGAAAAATATTACGGTTTCACTCATCAGCATCCTGAACTGCTGGAGCAGGCGGTTTACGGCCTGGCCGAGTGGAGCGTCGAAAAGCTAAAAGAAGCCAATCTGATCGCCGTACCGGGCTGCTACCCGACGGCGGCTCAGCTGTCGTTAAAACCGCTGATCGACGCGGGGCTGCTGGATCTTAACCAGTGGCCGGTGATCAACGCGACCAGCGGGGTCAGCGGTGCCGGGCGTAAAGCCTCTATCGGCAATAGCTTCTGCGAAGTCAGCCTGCAACCTTACGGCGTTTTCAACCACCGTCATCACCCGGAAATTTCAACCCACCTGGGCGCGGATGTGATTTTTACCCCGCATCTGGGCAATTTTAAGCGTGGGATTCTGGAGACCATTACCTGCCGTCTGAAGCCCGGCGTGAGCAAAGAGCAGGTCGCGGCGGTGTTCCAGCAGGCCTATGCGGATAAACCGCTGGTACGTTTATACGATAAAGGTGTCCCTGCATTGAAAAATGTCGTGGGTCTGCCATTCTGTGATATCGGTTTTGCGGTCCAGGATGAACACATCATCGTGGTGGCGGCGGAAGACAACCTGCTGAAAGGCGCGGCCGCGCAGGCCGTGCAGTGCGCTAATATTCGTTTCGGCTTCGCTGAGACGCAGTCTCTTATTTAAGGTGTGATGATGAATCCTTTAATTATCAAACTCGGCGGCGTCCTGCTGGATAGCGAAGAAGCGCTGGAGCGCCTGTTTACGGCGCTGGTGAACTACCGCGAATCCCATCAGCGCCCGCTGATTATTGTGCACGGCGGCGGCTGCGTGGTGGATGAGCTCATGAAGCAGCTCAACCTGCCGGTAAATAAGAAAAACGGTCTGCGGGTCACGCCGGCGGATCAGATCGACATTATTACCGGCGCGCTGGCGGGAACTGCCAATAAAACGCTGCTGGCATGGGCGAAGAAGCACGGCCTGGCTGCCGTTGGGCTATTCCTCGGCGACGGCGATAGCGTCAAAGTGACGCAGCTTGATGAAGAGCTCGGTCATGTCGGATTCGCTCAGCCGGGTTCTCCGGCGCTGATTAACACGCTGCTGGCGGGCGGTTATATGCCGGTCGTTAGCTCCATCGGCGTCACCGATGAAGGCGAGTTGATGAACGTCAACGCCGACCAGGCGGCGACCGCGCTGGCGGCAACGCTCGGCGCAGACCTGATTCTGCTGTCTGACGTGAGCGGCATTCTTGATGGCAAAGGGCAGCGCATTGCGGAAATGACCGCCGAGAAGGCTGAACAGCTGATCGAGCAGGGCATTATCACCGACGGCATGATCGTCAAAGTGAATGCGGCCCTGGACGCGGCGCGGACATTAGGCCGCCCGGTCGATATCGCCTCCTGGCGCCACGCGGAGCAGCTTCCGGCGCTGTTTAACGGCACGCCGATCGGCACGCGTATTCTGGCATAATCAATTTATCATTTTGTCGGCCCGGTAAGCGCAGCGCCGCCGGGCAATAAAATTCAAAGATATTAAGGAAGCATGTTATGGCACTTTGGGGTGGGCGTTTTACTCAGGCAGCGGATCAGCGGTTCAAACAGTTCAACGACTCTTTGCGCTTTGACTATCGCCTGGCGGAGCAGGATATCGTTGGCTCTGTCGCCTGGTCCAAAGCGCTGGTGACGGTGGGTGTTTTGACTGCTGATGAACAACAGCAGCTGGAAGAGGCGCTGAACATTCTGCTGGAAGACGTGCGGGCTAACCCGCAGCAGATCCTCGAAAGCGATGCGGAAGATATTCATAGCTGGGTGGAAGGTAAGCTGATCGACAAAGTCGGCCAGCTGGGCAAAAAGCTGCACACCGGGCGTAGCCGTAATGACCAGGTGGCGACCGACCTGAAGCTGTGGTGCAAAGATACCGTTGTGGAACTGCTGTCGGCGAATCGTCAGCTACAAAGCGCGCTGGTCGAGACGGCGGAGAATAACCAGGACGCCGTCATGCCGGGCTATACTCACCTGCAGCGCGCGCAGCCGGTGACGTTCGCCCACTGGTGTCTGGCCTATGTCGAAATGCTGGCGCGTGATGAAAGCCGTCTGCAGGATGCGCTTAAACGTCTGGACGTCAGCCCGCTGGGCTGCGGAGCGCTGGCGGGTACCGCCTATGAAATCGATCGTGAACAGCTTGCCGGCTGGCTGGGCTTCGCATCGGCGACCCGCAATAGCCTGGACAGCGTGTCCGATCGCGATCACGTACTGGAACTGCTGTCCGATGCCTCAATCGGTATGGTCCACCTGTCGCGTTTTGCCGAAGATCTGATCTTCTTCAATACCGGCGAAGCGGGCTTTGTTGAGCTTTCTGACCGCGTGACTTCTGGCTCATCCCTGATGCCGCAGAAGAAAAACCCGGATGCGCTGGAGCTGATCCGCGGTAAATGCGGCCGCGTGCAGGGCGCGCTGACCGGCATGATGATGACCCTCAAGGGGTTGCCGCTGGCCTACAATAAAGATATGCAGGAAGATAAAGAAGGGCTGTTTGACGCGCTTGATACCTGGCTCGACTGCCTGCATATGGCGGCGCTGGTGCTCGACGGTATTCAGGTAAAACGCCCGCGCTGCGAAGAAGCGGCGCAGCAGGGTTATGCGAATGCCACCGAACTGGCGGATTATCTGGTTGCTAAAGGCGTGCCGTTCCGTGAAGCGCACCATATTGTCGGTGAAGCGGTGGTCGAGGCCATTGCCCAGGGCAAGCCGCTGGAAGATCTGCCCCTGGCCGATTTACAGAAATTTAGCCGCGTTATCGCCGAGGATGTCTATCCAATCCTGTCGCTGCAGTCGTGTCTGGATAAGCGTGCGGCTAAAGGCGGCGTTTCTCCTCAGCAGGTTGCTCAGGCGATTGCCGACGCTAAACAGCGCCTGGTTTGAGTCGTCTGCGGGCTGCCTGTAAGGTGGTCAATATATGAAGCTCGGGCAACGCCCGGGCTTTTTTTATGCCAAAAAAAAGCGGACACAAGGTCCGCAAAAGTTCACGTTGGCTTTAGTTATCCGGGTAGAAAACTGTTGAGGAAGCGCGATGATTTTCTGCAGTTTTCCTCATTTATGGGTTTATTATTGAACAGAAACCTTGATAGGGATAATCGTTCGTTGCTATTCTATCTATCGCCATGGACTATCGTGGCGATGGAGGATGAATAATGAATATTCGCGATCTTGAATATCTGGTAGCGCTAGCCGAACACCGCCACTTCCGCCGTGCGGCGGATTCTTGCCACGTCAGCCAACCTACGCTTAGCGGGCAAATCCGTAAGCTGGAGGATGAGCTCGGCGTGATGTTGCTGGAACGCACCAGCCGTAAGGTTCTGTTCACCCAGGCAGGGCTGCTGCTGGTGGATCAGGCGCGTACCGTGCTACGCGAAGTCAAAGTGCTGAAGGAAATGGCAAGCCAGCAGGGAGAGACCATGTCCGGGCCGCTGCATATTGGGCTGATCCCGACGATTGGCCCTTATCTGCTGCCGTTGATTATCCCGATGCTGCATCAGACCTTTCCCAAGCTGGAAATGTACCTGCATGAAGCACAAACCCATCAGCTTTTAGCGCAGCTTGATAGCGGTAAGCTCGACTGCGCGATTCTGGCGCTGGTCAAAGAGAGCGAAGCGTTTATTGAGGTGCCGCTGTTTGATGAGCCCATGATGCTGGCTATTTACGAAGATCACCCGTGGGCGAACCGCGAGTGCGTGCCGATGTCGGACCTGGCCGGTGAAAAGCTGCTGATGCTGGAAGACGGCCACTGCCTGCGCGATCAGGCGATGGGTTTTTGCTTTGAAGCGGGCGCCGATGAAGATACGCATTTCCGGGCGACCAGCCTCGAAACGTTGCGTAACATGGTGGCTGCCGGTAGCGGCATCACGTTGCTGCCAGCCTTAGCCGTGCCGCAGGAGAGAAAGCGCGATGGCGTGGTCTATGTGCCCTGTATCAAGCCGGAACCGAGACGTACCGTGGGGCTGGTTTATCGCCCGGGTTCGCCGCTGCGTAGCCGCTATGAACATCTGGCAGAGGCCATCCGCGGGAAGATGGATGGCCATTTCGATACCGCGTTAAAACAGGCGGTTTAAGCCATTTAACGCGGCTACCCGATAGGCTTCCGCCATCGTCGGGTAGTTAAAGGTGGTGTTAACGAAGTACTCAATGGTGTTACCACCGCCTTTCTGCTCCATTATCGCCTGGCCGATGTGAATGATTTCGGCCGCGCGCTCGCCAAAGCAATGAATCCCAAGGATCTCTTTCGTTTCGCGATGAAACAGGATCTTCAGCGTACCGACGCTCATGCCGACAATCTGCGCTCGCGCCAGATGCTTGAACTGCGCGCGCCCTACCTCGTAAGGCACTTTCATGGCCGTCAGTTGCTGCTCGGTTTTGCCAACGGAGCTGATTTCCGGAATGGTGTAAATACCGGTAGGGATATCTTCAATCAGATGCGCCGAGGCTTCGCCTTTCACCAGCGCCTGGGCTGCGATGCGCCCCTGGTCGTAGGCGGCAGAGGCCAGGCTCGGGTAGCCAATCACATCGCCGACGGCATAAATATGCGGCAGGGCGGTTTGATACATACTGTTGACCTTCAGCTGACCGCGGCTATCGGTTTGCAGGCCGATATTTTCCAGCGCCAGAGAGTCGGTATTCCCGGTGCGGCCGTTAGCGTACAGCAGGCAGTCCGCTTTGAGCTTTTTACCGGATTTCAGGTGCATGATGACGCCATCATCCACGCCCTCAATCTTTTCGTACTCTTCATTGTGGCGAATGACCACGCCGCTGTTCCAGAAGTGATAGGAGAGGGAGTCGGACATTTCCTGATCGAGAAACGCCAGCAGGCGATCGCGGGTGTTGATCAGATCCACCTTCACTTCCATTCCGCGGAAGATCGATGCATATTCGCAGCCGATCACCCCGGCCCCATAAATGATCACATGGCGCGGTTCGTGGTGCAGGCTAAGGATCGAGTCACTGTCATAAATGCGCGGGTGATGGAAGTCGACGTCTGCCGGATGGTACGGGCGTGAACCACAGGCAATCACGAACTTTTCCGCCGTCACCGTTTCCACGGTACCGTCGTGGCACTCCAGCGCGATAGTGTGCTCATCAACAAAATGGGCATTGCCCTGCAGGATTTCGCAGTGGTTACGCTCATAGAAACCCTGACGCATATGGGTTTGCTGGTTAATGACGCTGTCTGCATGGTTCAGGATGTCGGCGAAGGAAGAACGAAGAAGACGGGAATGGTCGCTGTAGAGGGGATTTTGGTTAAACTCGATAATACGGCTGACGGCATGGCGGAGGGCTTTTGACGGGATGGTACCCCAGTGGGTACAACCGCCGCCGACGTTATGGTAGCGCTCAATGACGGCAACGCGTGCTCCCTGTTTCACCAGCCCCATGGCGGCACCTTCTCCGCCAGGACCGGAACCAATCACAATTGCATCATAATCCCAAGAGTGTGACATGGCATTACTCACCTGTTTTATACATAAAATAAACACGATGATAACATTCGCCGCGCTTTAACCCAATTATCGTTGTGCTTTTTTGCGGCATAAAAGCAGAAACAGCTCGTAAACAATCATTCACAATCCAGTGTAAACCGATTGGTTCTGATCTCTGGTATAGTGCCGGAAGGGCTTATGGAAGGATTCAGACAACGTGATGGGCGTAAGAGCGCAACAAAAAGAAAAAACCCGGCGTTCGCTGGTGGAAGCGGCATTTAGTCAGCTAAGCGCTGAACGCAGTTTTGCCAGCTTAAGCCTGCGCGAAGTTGCGCGGGAAGCGGGGATCGCCCCGACGTCCTTCTATCGCCATTTTCGTGATGTCGATGAGCTTGGTCTGACCATGGTGGATGAAAGCGGGCTTATGCTGCGCCAGCTGATGCGCCAGGCGCGCCAGCGTATTGCGAAAGGCGGCAGCGTCATTCGCACCTCTGTTTCCACCTTTATGGAATTTATTGGCAACAATCCGAACGCCTTCCGCCTGCTGCTGCGGGAACGATCCGGTACGTCTGCGGCGTTTCGCGCCGCCGTGGCGCGTGAAATTCAGCATTTTATCGCGGAACTTGCCGACTATTTAGAAATCGAAAACCATATGCCGCGCGCCTTTACCGAAGCGCAGGCTGAAGCTATGGTCACCATCGTATTTAGCGCTGGCGCCGAGGCTCTCGATGTGGGCCCGGAGCAGCGTCGACAGCTGGAAGAACGCCTGGTGCTGCAGCTCAGAATGATCTCGAAAGGCGCGTATTACTGGTATCGCCGTGAACAAGAAAAAATATCAAATCATTCCGAATAACGTGAAGGACGAGCAATGAAACACTCAGTACAAGATAGAGGTACGCTGCTGCTGGCGCTGATCGCAGGTTTATCCATTAATGGTACCTTCGCCGCGCTATTCAGCTCCATTGTCCCTTTTTCCATCTTCCCTATTTTGTCGTTGGTGCTGACGGTTTACTGCCTGCATCAGCGCTATCAGAATCGTAGTATGCCCGTGGGTTTGCCGGGGCTTGCCGCAGCCTGCTTTATTCTCGGCGTGCTGGTTTACAGCACCGTCGTGCGCGCGGAATATCCGGACATCGGCTCTAACTTCTTCCCGGCGGTTCTGTCGGTGATTATGGTGTTCTGGATTGGCTACAAGTTGCGCAATCGCAAGAACGCGGTCGCGGAATAATCTTTCCCCCGGCAACAGCGTTGTTGCCGGGTTTTCTCACCCGACTTTACTTCTTCGTCAACAGCACGCCGCATTCCATATGATGGGTATACGGGAACTGGTCGAACAGCGCCAGGCGCGCGATCTCGTGGGTCTCACTGAGCGTTTCCAGGTTCTGGCATAGGGTCTCAGGATTGCAGGAGATATACAGAATACGCGGGTACGCCTGCACCATTTTCTCCGTCTCGCTATCCAGCCCGCTGCGCGGCGGATCGACAAAAATCGTCTCACACTGATAGCTCTTCAGGTCGATACCCTGTAGACGATTAAACTGCCGTACGCCGTTCATCGCCTGGGTAAACTCTTCCGCCGACATCCGGATAATCTGCACGTTATCAATGTGGTTCGCTGCAATATTGTATTGCGCCGCCGCGACGGACGGTTTGGCGATTTCCGTTGCCAGCACCCGTTCGAAATTACGCGCCAGCGCCAGCGAAAAGTTGCCGTTACCGCAGTACAGCTCAAGCAGGTCGCCGGTTGCGTCTTTGGTAGCATCGATAGCCCACTCCAGCATCTGGACGTTCATCGCCGCGTTCGGCTGGGTGAAGCTATTCTCAACCTGACGATAGATCATTTCGCGCCCGCCAACTGGCAAACGTTCATCGATATAGTCCTGATCCAGCTCGATTTTCGTCTTTGTGGCGCGGCCAATCAGGTGCACATTCAGATTTTGCGCCCGCAGCGCATCGCGGAAGCGCTCAGCCTGCTGACGCCATTCGTCGTCAAGCTTCTTATGATACAGCAGTGATATCACGGCCTGATTACTCAGGGTGGTCAGATAATCCACCTGAAACAGTTTATGACGCAGTACCGGGTTATCGCGTACGCCTTCAATCACCGCGGCCATCAGCTGATTAATCAACTCGCTGGCGGCCGGGAAGGTATCGACGCGGATACGGGATTTGGTCTGCTGATCGAACATAATGTGGTACAGATCGTCGCCATCGTGCCACAGACGGAACTCTGCGCGCATACGATAGTGGCTGACCGGCGAACGAAACACTTCCGGAACCGGGGCGCTGAAAGGCGCCATCATTTTCTGCAAACGGACGACTTTTTCTGCCAGCTGCGCTTCATATTGTTCGGTAGGAAGGTGTTCGGGGGTCATGGTGCATCCTGAATAAAATAAGTACGCGGGGGATTGTAGGGAAAGCGCCGGGGATGTCCAGCCCTGATGATATAAGGAAATATAACGGTAGAAGTCTGGACATCTATATGTTTCTGATTATAGCATCGTGCTACCGGTCCTATGAGTTAATAGGGAATCCAGTGTAAATCTGGAGCTGACGCGCAGCGGTAAGGAAAAGTGGGATGAGCGCATTATGCAGACACTGCGGTTATTTAGCGGGAAGTCCTCATCCATCAAACACTCCAAGCCCGAAGACCTGCCGGAATACGTCGCATTTGGTTTCTATCATCGCGTGCTACTGATAGAGCCGGCGGCATCCTTTGTTTATTACGGATGCTTTAAAATGATTAAAAAAGCTTCGCTGATGACGGCGCTCTCCGTCACGGCATTTTCCGGCTGGGCGCAGGACAGCAATTCAGATACGTTAGTGGTCACAGCAAACCGTTTTCAACAGCCGGTCAATACGGTCCTTGCGCCGACTGATGTGGTTACCCGGGAAGATATCGAGCGCTGGCAGGCGAAAGATTTGAACGATGTGATGCGCCGATTGCCTGGCGTGGACGTCGCGCAAAATGGCGGCATGGGGCAATCTTCCTCTCTGTTTATCCGTGGTACTGAAGCCAAACAGGTACTGGTGCTGGTTGACGGCGTTCCCATGGCCCGACCTGGAATTACAAACAACCCTGATTTGAATCAGATCCCTTTATCACTGGTGCAGCGCGTCGAATATATCCGTGGCCCGCGTTCGGCGATTTATGGATCCGGGGCTATGGGCGGGGTGATTAACGTCATTACGCATTCTGATAAAGAACAATCCAAAATTACCGCTGGGGTAGGTTCTAAAGGTTACCAACAATATGACGGCACCCTGCGCCATCGCTTTGGCGATACGGTGGCGACGGTTGCGGGCTCCTATGAGGGTAATAAAGGCTTCAACGTTCAGCCGGGTTCAACCTGGGAGCACGACGGCGATCGCGACGGTTTTCGTAATAAAACGTTTTGGGGCAGCCTCGAGCATAAATTTAACGAGAATTTTGACGGTTTCTTCCGCGGACACAGCTATACCAACAACTCTGATTACGATCTTGGAAGCCCGCCGTATAGCCCGGCCTACAGCGCCGATGAAAGCCAGCTCTATAACCAAAGCTGGGATGCGGGGCTGAACTTTAATTCCGGTATCTACTCCTCTCAGCTTATCGCCAGCTATCAGAAGGTAAAGGACTATAACTACAGCAGTATTTATGGGCGTTATAATGATGGGACGACGCTCGACAGGATGACGCAGCGTAACCTGCAGTGGGGCAATAACGTTATTGTGGGTCATGGTTCTGTCAGCGCAGGGGTGGACTGGCAGCAGCAGCGGTTAACGTCATCAGACACGACGATGTCGGATACCTATAAACGTGACAATACGGGGTTATATCTGACGGGCCAGCAGCAGTTTGGCGATGTGACCCTCGAAGCTTCCGGGCGTGAAGACCACGATGAGCAGTTTGGCTGGCACGGTACCTGGCAGACGACCGCAGGCTGGGAATTTGTCGAAAACTATCGCCTGACCCTCGGCTACGGTACCGGCTTCCTTGCGCCTTCGTTAGGGCAACAGTTTGGTTCGACCCGATTTGGTATCAACGCGAATCCCAACCTGAAGCCTGAAGAGTCGAAGCAGTGGGAAGCGGGGCTGGAAGGGCTCACTGGTCCCGTGGACTGGCGCTTGTCCGCGTACCATTACAAGATTACTAATCTGATTACCTATTACTCCGATCCTGTCACCTATGAAGGGGAGTACGACAATATTAATGCCGCGACGATTAAAGGCGTGGAGTGGACGGGAAGTGTCGACACCGGTATTTTCAGCCATCGCGTAACGCTGCAGTATGTCGATCCGCGTAACGATGATAACGGTGAAGTGCTGGCCCGACGTTCTAAACGACAGGCAAAGTATCAGCTGGACTGGTCCGTGTTTGATGTCGATATGGATGTGTCCTGGCAGTATTATGGGAAGCGCTACGATAACAACACCTCCCAGTACAACAATACGCAAAGGATTTTGCCGAGCTACAGCACGGTAGACGTTTCTGCATCGTATCCGATCACCGATCGCCTGACAGTTCGTGGTAAAATAGCTAACCTGTTCGATAAAGATTACGAGACAGCTTATGGCTACCAAACTGCAGGACGAGAATACTACTTGTCTGGCAGCTACACCTTCTGATCCACGTCCCACCGTGCTGGTGTTTGATTCCGGCGTCGGTGGGCTGTCGGTTTACAACGAGATTCGGCAGCTTCTGCCGGATCTGCATTATATCTACGCTTTCGACAACGTTGCTTTCCCGTACGGCGAGAAGAGCGAAGCGTTTATTGTTGAACGCGTCCTTGAGATCGTTACCGCAGTTCAGCAGCGCTATCCACTGGCGCTGGCCGTTATTGCCTGTAACACCGCAAGTACCGTTTCCCTCCCCGCATTACGCGATAAATTCGCCTTTCCGGTTGTCGGCGTCGTTCCGGCGATAAAACCCGCGGCACGCTTAACGGCGAATGGCGTTGTTGGCCTGCTGGCAACGCGCGGAACGGTAAAACGTCCTTATACGCGCGAACTGATCTCCCGCTTTGCGAATGAATGCAAAATCGAAATGCTGGGGTCGGCAGAGCTGGTGGAGCTGGCGGAGGCTAAGCTCCACGGTGAGCCGGTCCCGCTGGATGAACTGCGGCGTATCCTGCGTCCCTGGCTGCGAATGCAGGAACCGCCTGATACGGTTGTGCTGGGGTGTACGCATTTCCCTCTATTACAGGAAGAGCTGCAGCAGGTTCTGCCGGAAGGGACGAGAATGATCGACTCCGGGGCGGCGATTGCGCGTCGCACGGCCTGGCTATTAGAGCACGAAGCGCCTGACGCAAAATCGAGTGATGCCAATATTGCCTACTGTATGGCGCTGACGCCTGAAACCGAACAGCTTTTGAGCGTTTTGCGGCGCTACGGCTTCGAATCGCTGGAAAAATTACCGCTTTCATAGCGTTTTGCACAAAAAAGAGACGGTTGAAAGATTTTTTGAAAACAGGGCTTGTCAACGTCTCAGAACTCCCTATAATGCGCCTCCACTGACACGGAACAACGGCACGCAAGCCGCCGGGTCAGCGGGATTCAGCGATGAAT